>NZ_JBHFKT010000001.1:0-259194 GCF_042879335.1 Photorhabdus sp. RM96S
CAGCTATGAGATGGACGCCGATAAAATTATCCGGGAAATCAACAGTTATCTGCACCTGAATGAACAGGCGCGGATTGTAATTCTGCATGACCCGGTAGGCCGTCAGCGGGATATTGTGGAAGCCTACTCTATCCTGAATTTGTGGCAACAGAGCTATAACGCCTCCAATATTTACCCACTGACCATCGGTTTCTATGTCGAAAAGCTCAAAGCCACCAAAAACCCGGAGCTAAAAAAGAAAATAGATGACAGTATTGATTCTGACGCCTGGGAAAATGACTGGCCGAAACTGAAAAAAGTCACCGAAGATTTTGAAGCGCGTCAGGCGATGTTTATGAAACTGTTTGAAGCCTTTGCGGATAACCCGGACCTCAGTTATCAAGTCGGCGGGCTGCAAAATTACTTTCACTACTTCTTTTCACTGCAAGATGAAAAAGAGACGCTGGAAGAAGAGGACACGCTGGAGTTCCGGTTTTTCAGTGAAATCCTCTCCGGTCTGCTCGGCAACCTGCAATCATCCTTGCCCGGCCAGCAGGTTTTGGCAAAGCTGGCGGCCAAAGAGTCAGACGGCAACGGGGATGGCAACTTCTGGCGCACCATTACCAGTGGGGTTATCGCTGTGCTGAATAACGACAAAGTAAAATCACCGCTCCTGAAGGGCCCGTTTATTAGTGGAGTCGATAATATTCTGTTAGGTATGGGGACCTTTCTGGCTGACCCGGCGGTGCGTCAACAGGCTATCGGGGAACGGATAATTAACTGGAGTAAACGTCTGGAATCACTCGGCACTAAACCGGTAATAACTCTGCCGGAAGTCAAGACCAGTGTGGACTCGCCGGTTCAACTTTTTACCTTAGAAGGGGCTGGTAAACCCTCTATTGGTTTACTGTTTGATTCTTCATTGACCGGTGTCAGCCTGTTTCTGAATGCCTTCACCCTGGCCGATGTGGTTATGCAGACAGAATATGCCCGCAACAACCCGTTACAACCCGGACCTACCTATATGAATCTGATGCGCTTTAGTACCGCGGTAATTGGTATGAGTGCCGATTTGACTTCTATTGGTTCGCCGCTGGCTCTGTCATGACAGCAGGATTGCTAGCATGGCTGGCTGCGGGAATCAGTTTGCTTGTCGGTGGCAGTATTGGACAGGCCAGCAGTGCCTGGTCAGATTTGGAGAAGGTACTGAATAACTGTTTTTGGGGAGCGGGAAATAAATATGCTTTTTGGCCAGTGGATGAACGACCAACTATCTTAAAGCAATTACAAGATGCTAGAGAAATGAGCGATACCATTAAGAATGCTTTTCTTATCGAAAACCAGGAATTTTTAAATCTGTTTATTCAGCCACAACTAAAGATACATAGAGAATATAGAAAAACCACCTATAGATTTACCTTACCTGCTTTCCAAATGGGTGTTTCAGAAATATACGGACTATTCGTTAAAGAAAACGAAATATACTATCTTGGTGCACAAGTTATCACTATCACCATTAACCATCGCCAGTATACGCGGGACACTTTTCGTGATGCTACATTTGAGGCTGCACGAAAACAGGCAAAACTGATTTTGAATGGAAATACAGCCACACTAGAAATAGTCACTACAGAAGGGCGCGAAACAAATCCTTATCGCAGCAAGTTATATTGGTATTACCAACAGTCAGACAATGTTATTGCCCCTCTGCGCTATTTCTGGGGAGAGAAACCAACAGAGGAAAATACGCTTAAAGGCAGCTTTGACGGAGAATTTATATGAAACAACGATTAAAAGATCTACTCAAAAAATGGTTTCCTACGATTCATCCTCTACCAGCCAAACGGCTGGTACGCTGGGAAAAAGAAATCTTGTCTGTACCGCCGGATATTAAAGATGAAGAAACCATTAAGCATGTAGAAATACTGGATTACCTTAACGATAAGGAGTGTTGGGTTAGAAACCCTCAGCGCCGTTTCCGGAGTATCACATTAATCCCAGTAACACTGGGTATTATTAGTAGTTTGGTGTTAAACATTAACGATTTTATAGAGTCAAGAAAAAAAAACGAGGAAGCTATTCATCGATGGGTTGGTTACGCAAAAAAAAATATGGTGAAGAATTCTATCTGCGTAATGATCTACCTGTAGATATGGAAGATGTGCGTTATATCGGTAACGATAAAGAAATTTCATTAAGGAAATATTTATATTATCGTTATACCTTTTTCCCAAGTAGCTCTCAACTACTCATAATTGATATAAGTTTCCTGCTACTTTATCTACTGATTATTCCACCCTTTGTCTATTGTATATTTTTCTGGCAGAGCCAAGCGCCATTAATTATCGATCGCGAGCAGCAAATTTTTTACACCTGGTATAAAGGTAAAGCCTATGCCGCCCGTTATCCACAATTAGGTATGATGGAAAAAACCAATATTCTGTATCTCAAAGTCTACGGATTGGATGAAAATAATAACCTTATCGAACGTGTCTTTATCCCTAATGTCAGCAGTTATACTTTTGCTTTCTTAAGTAGTGGCAATGATAAAGCTCTGGCAGTCGCCTTTATGGTGAAATTCTTATTAAACGGCAAAGAAGCAGTCAGTAAAGTGGACTATAAACGCCGTGAGCCGCTTATTTGGTGGAGTAAAGATAAAAGACCCGCTGATTTAGAGACACAAATTCCGTTGATTCTGGCAGAACTGGATCGCTTAGGTCCCCCTGATGAAGATCTTTCCGAATGAAAGCTAGCGTCAAAAAATAATTTCCTACTATTCATCTTATGCCAGCCAAATGGCTGGCCCGCTGGGAAAAAGAACTTCTGGCAGCACCACCGGATATTAAGGATGAAAAAATCGTTAAACATGCGAAAGTGCCGTATTGCCTGAATGATTTCTTTCTATCCGCATTTACGATTTATTCACAAGCATAGTTGTAATAATAACGTTTATTGAGGCGAACAGTAAAAATCCTTATTTTCTGCCTTTTCCATCATATAGGGATAAAATTGCCAGAATAGTGCTTCGAAATCAGCGTAATGTTGCTCTATATCCTGAAATGATCCAGATAAAGCCGATAATCTGGGATGTCTTCGGGCCATGCCTTTTAATACATCTGCGATAAATGCAAGATCTGCATAACGGATCAGCCAGTTTTGCGGCCATAAAAACTCATTCAGTTCCTGAAATTTTTCGGGAGTGTAATAAAGATGAGGTTCAATCTGATTGCGAGCATGGTGAATAAATGTCGGTAATGAGTAGGTGGGAACCAGTTTATCCCAATTCAAGGAGAGGAAGTGATCCCAGATAATATCCAAAGTAATCGGCGCAACCCGTCGATATGAATTACTGAATAAATGACGGGCTTGAATAACCCGTGGATGGGTATCTGTTAATACGTCAACACGCCGATGCATACGAATACCTGCAACTACATCAGCGCTGTATTGTCCTTCTGGATTACCGCGCACAAAATCTGCCATCAGATTTCCTAGTAGGGAGCTGTCAGCCAGAGTAGCTAAATGAAGGTGAGCGAGAAAATTCATTTGGTGATTATAATATATACCCTATTGATTTCAAGATGCATCGCGGCGGCAAAGGAGCGAATCCCCGGGAGCATAGATAACTATGTGACTGGGGTGAGTGAGTGCAGCCAACAAAGAGGCAACTTGAAAGATGACGGGTATAAATCCGCGAAGTTATGTGCTTATTTGTTGCACCCTTAGAGCCGCGGCACTAGACTAGTCCGCCTGTTTTTCTGAATGATTAAATATAATGCGTGTCTCCGATTTTACTTTTGAACTTCCTGACGAAATGATTGCTCATTACCCTCAACCGCAACGCAGTGGCTGCCGTTTGCTCTCGCTTGATGGTGAAACGGGAAAATTAACGCATGGTATTTTTACGGATGTTCTCGATAAGCTGAATGCCGGAGATTTGCTGGTTTTCAATAATACCCGTGTCATACCTGCGCGTATTTTCGGCCGAAAAGCCACGGGCGGTAAGTTGGAAGTGTTAGTTGAAAGGGTGCTGGATGATAAGCGGGTACTTGCACATGTGCGTGCTTCCAAAGCGCCAAAAGTGGGGACTGAATTGTTATTGGGTGATAATGAAAGTCTTAAAGCAATCATGTTGGCCCGCCATGATACCCTGTTCGAAATACGTTTTGATGATGAACGTGATGTGTTGTCCATTTTGGATGACATAGGTCATATGCCTTTGCCGCCTTATATTAATCGTCCTGATGAAGAGGCAGACCGTGAGTTGTACCAAACTGTATACAGCGAACGGCCCGGGGCGGTAGCTGCACCAACGGCCGGTCTTCATTTTGATGAGCCATTATTGGAAGCGCTGTGTAAAAAAGGCGTGGAAATGGTTTTTGTGACATTGCATGTTGGTGCGGGTACTTTCCAGCCTGTGCGGGTGGAAACCATTGAAGACCATATTATGCATGCTGAGTATGCAGAAGTGCCACAGGATGTGGTTGATGCTGTGCTGGCATGTAAGGCGCGAGGTAATAAAGTTGTTGCCGTTGGCACAACGTCAGTTCGATCGCTGGAAAGTGCCGCAAAAGCCTGTCAGGATGGGTTAATTGCGCCATTTTTTAATGACACGCAAATTTTTATCTATCCGGGTTTTGAATATCAGGTTGTGGACGCGTTGATTACTAATTTCCATTTACCGGAATCGACACTTATTATGCTGGTTTCTGCGTTTGCGGGTTATAAAAATACGATGAATGCCTATCAAGAAGCGGTTGCAGAAAAATATCGTTTCTTTAGTTACGGTGATGCTATGTTTATTCGTCGTAATCCCTTCGCTTGCAAGGAAAAGATTTCTTAATGTAATAATTATGGCATTGACTGGAATATATTGTTGAATTTGTTGAAAATAGGGTTATGTGAATATCTCAGCTCAACGGTAAATTTCAACTTTGTCTGGTTTTAAATAACAGCATCGGACTGTTTATCTGATGCCTGGAGGTTAAGTGAAATTTGAATTACAAACTACCGACGGTCAAGCCCGTCGTGGTCGTCTGATTTTTGAGCGTGGCGTGGTAGAAACGCCAGCATTTATGCCAGTTGGAACTTATGGCACAGTAAAAGGAATGACACCGGAAGAAGTGAAAGAAACCGGTGCGCAGATCCTGCTTGGCAATACTTTCCATCTGTGGCTACGCCCAGGGCAGGAAATCATGAAGCTTCATGGTGATTTGCATGGATTTATGCAGTGGCATGGTCCAATCTTGACGGATTCAGGTGGTTTTCAGGTATTCAGCCTTGGCGCAATGCGTAAAATCAAAGAGGAAGGTGTACATTTCCGTAACCCAATTAATGGTACGCCGGTTTTCCTCAGCCCAGAAAAATCGATGGAAATCCAGTATGACTTAGGTTCTGATATTGTCATGATTTTTGATGAATGTACGCCATATCCTGCTGATTGGGATTATGCGAAACGTTCGATGGAGATGTCCTTACGTTGGGCGGCGCGTAGTCGTCAGCGTTTTGATGAGCTACAGAATAAAAACGCTTTGTTTGGTATTATTCAGGGAAGCATTTATGAAGATTTACGTGATATCTCAGTAAAAGGTCTGGTAGAGATTGGTTTTGATGGATACGCTGTAGGTGGTCTGGCGGTAGGGGAGCCTAAAGAGGATATGCACCGCATTCTTGAACATGTCTGTCCGCAAATCCCGCAAGACAAACCACGTTATCTGATGGGAGTAGGAAAACCAGAGGATTTGGTGGAAGGGGTTCGTCGCGGCATTGATATGTTCGATTGTGTGATGCCAACCCGTAATGCCCGTAATGGTCATCTTTTTGTGACCGATGGTGTGATTAAAATCCGTAATGCCAAACATAAAGAGGATACTTCGCCACTGGATGAGCAGTGTGACTGCTATACTTGCCGAAATTATAGTCGGGCATATTTGCATCATCTTGACCGTTGTAACGAAATTCTCGGTGCAAGGCTGAATACTATCCATAATTTGCGGTATTATCAGCGCCTGATGGCTAAGATCCGTCAAGCCATCGAGGAAGGTAATCTTGAACAGTTTGTTGAAGATTTTTATCAACGGATTGGTAAACCCGTTCCGGCATTAAGTATTTGACTTAAGTAGTGATTGACTGGTTTCAGTGTGTATAGCATATTGCGGCTGGTTTTTGATTACTATTGAATTTGATAACATTGAGGGAAGTTTAATGAGTATTATTTCTGAAGCAGCAGCATCTGCTGGCGCACCGGCTCAGGGAAGCCCATATTCTTTGATCATCATGCTGGTTGTTTTCGGCTTGATTTTCTATTTCATGATCCTGCGTCCACAACAGAAACGTACCAAAGAACATAGAAAGCTGATGGATTCTATTTCCAAAGGTGATGAGGTGATGACCAATGGTGGTTTGATTGGTCGTGTCACTAAAGTTTCTGACACCGGTTATATCGTTGTAGCACTGAATGACACTACTGAAGTAACCATTAAACGTGATTTCGTCGCTGCCGTTTTACCGAAAGGTACAATGAAGGCTCTGTAATTTCTGATTTTCCCGAAGGGAACTGCCGTGCTAAACCGTTATCCTTTGTGGAAGTATCTGATGCTGATCGCTGCGATCCTCATCGGTTTGCTTTATGCACTTCCCAACCTTTATGGTGAGGATCCGGCTGTACAAATCACTGGTGCGCGAGGCATTGCCGCCAGTGAGCAAACGCTGGTCCAAGTCCATAATGTTTTAGAAAAAAATCAAATCGCGAGTAAATCTATTGCGCTGGAAAATGGTGCGATTCTTGCTCGTTTCAATAATTCCGATATTCAGCTTCGTGCCCGTGAAGTATTGATGTCCACATTAGGCGATCAGTACGTGGTGGCATTGAACCTGGCACCAGCAACACCAACTTGGTTAAGTAAGGTTGGTGCCGAACCAATGAAACTGGGCCTTGATCTGCGAGGTGGGGTGCACTTCCTGATGGAAGTGGATATGGAAACCGCATTAGGCAAACTGCAAGAGCAGAATATTGATGGCCTGCGCACTGATTTGCGTGAAAAAGGCATTCCTTATTCCACTGCCCGTAAAATTGATAATTATGGTGTAGAAATCCGCTTCCGTGATGAAAAAGCGCGGTCTGAGGCGGAAAACTATCTTACTGGCCGCCACCGTGATTTAGTTTTCAGTATTGGAAGCAATAATACTCTGAAAGCGGTGATGAGTGATGAACGTCAGCGCGAAGCCCGATCTTATGCGGTGCAGCAGAACATTACCATTCTACGTAACCGTGTTAATCAACTGGGTGTGGCTGAACCATTGGTTCAGCGTCAGGGCGCTGACCGTATCGTGGTTGAATTACCGGGTATTCAGGATACTGCTCGTGCAAAAGAGATTCTTGGTGCGACAGCGACGTTGGAATTCCGTTTGGTCAATACCGGTATTGACTCTACCGCAGCTACATCAGGCCGTGTGCCAGGTGATTCTGAGGTGAAGAGCACCCGTGATGGTAATCCGGTTGTGTTATATAAACGTGTTATTCTGACCGGTGATCATATTACAGATTCAACCCCTGGTACCGATGAATACGGTAGTCCAGAGGTGAGTATTTCACTGGACAGTGCTGGTGGCTCCGCGATGTCTAATTTCACCAAGGACAATGTTGGTAAGCCAATGGCGACATTGTTTGTGGAATATAAAGACAGCGGTAAGAAAGATGCTAATGGTCGGGCGGTGTTAGTTAAACATGAAGAAGTGATTAACATTGCTAATATTCAGACTCGTCTGGGGAACAATTTCCGTATCACGGGCCTTTCCAACGCAACCGAAGCGCGTCAGTTATCCTTATTGTTGCGTGCGGGTGCTCTGATTGCGCCGATTCAGATTGTAGAAGAGCGTACCATTGGGCCAACCCTTGGTCTGCAAAACATTGAACAAGGTTTAGAAGCTTGTCTGTGGGGCTTAATTGCATCAATTCTGTTTATGGTGATTTACTATCGCAAATTCGGTGTGATTGCGAGCAGTGCGTTGTTGGCTAACCTAGTGCTGATTGTTGGTATCATGTCTCTGTTACCAGGGGCGACGTTAACCATGCCGGGGATCGCGGGTATTGTGCTAACGCTGGCTGTGGCGGTTGATGCGAACGTGCTGATCAACGAACGTATTAAAGAAGAGTTGAGTAATGGCCGGACAGTACAACAAGCGATACATGAAGGTTATAAAGGGGCTTTCTCCAGTATTATTGATGCTAATTTGACCACGTTGATTACCGCGGTCATTCTTTATGCTGTTGGTACCGGGTCAATTAAAGGCTTTGCGATAACAACGTCAATTGGTGTCGCGACTTCTATGTTCACCGCTATTGTAGGTACTAGAGGGATCGTCAACCTGCTATACGGCGGTAAGCGTATTAAGAAGCTGTCAATTTAAGGAGCACGTTGTGGCACAGGATTATACTGTTGAACAATTGAACTACGGTCGCAGAGTCTATGACTTTATGCGCTGGGACAACGTTGCTTTCGGAATTTCGTTGCTACTGTTGGTAGCTTCTGTTTTTGTGATGGCAACCCGCGGGTTTAACTGGGGACTCGATTTTACCGGTGGTACGGTAATCGAAATCAAGCTCAGTCAATCTGCTGATTTGGATAAGATGCGTGATAACCTGGCAAAAGCGGGCTTTGAAGATCCTCTGTTGCAAAATTTCGGTAGTAGCCGTGATGTAATGGTGCGTATGCCACCAGTTACGGGTGCGGCTAATGAGGAGCTGGGTAAAAAGGTTATTAAAGTCATTAATGACACCATTGATAAAGATGCGAGTGTCAATCGTATTGAAATTGTTGGGCCGAGTGTCGGTGCTGAGCTCGCCCAAGATGGTGCAATGGCGTTGCTGGCGGCGCTTATCTGTATCTTGATTTATGTTGGATTCCGTTTTGAATGGCGTTTAGCATTGGGTGCGGTTCTTGCGCTTGCCCATGATGTCATCATCACGCTAGGGGTTCTGTCATTGTTCCATATCGAGATTGATCTGACCATTGTGGCATCGCTGATGTCGGTTATCGGTTACTCATTGAATGACAGTATCGTGGTTTCTGACCGTATCCGTGAGAATTTCCGTAAGATCCGTCGTGGTACGTCGTATGAAATTATGAACGTCTCTCTGACGCAAACATTGAGCCGTACAATCATGACATCTGCAACAACTTTACTGGTGGTGCTGATGTTGTATATTTTCGGTGGTGCAATGTTGAAAGGTTTCTCACTAGCGATGTTAATTGGTGTTTCTATCGGTACGGTATCTTCTATCTATGTTGCTTCCGCTTTAGCGTTGAAACTGGGTATGAAGCGTGAACACATGATCCAGCAAAAGGTTGAGAAGGAAGGGGCTGATCAGCCATCTTTATTGCCTTAATTATTCTGCCTTGATGCTGTTCAAACACCCTGTGAGTATCCGGCTGACAGGGTGTTTTTTATTCAGATTAAGGATAAACTGTAAATTTAGTTCGGATTAACCATCAGGAAACGATATGCATTGCCCATTTTGTGCTGCTGTTGATACTAAAGTGATTGACTCTCGTTTGGTCGGGGATGGCTCGCAGGTGCGCCGGCGGCGTCAGTGTCTTGAGTGTCATGAACGATTCACCACTTTTGAAATGGCTGAGCTGGTTATGCCTAGAGTAATAAAAAGTGACGATATCCGAGAGCCGTTCGATGAAGAAAAATTGCGTCGTGGTATGCAAAAAGCACTGGAAAAGCGCCCGGTCAGTTCTGATGATGTAGAAATGGCGATGAGCTATATTAAATCTCAGTTACGTGCTACCGGTGAGCGGGAAATTCCATCCAAAATGATTGGTAATCTGGTCATGGATGAATTGAAGAAGTTGGATAAAGTCGCCTATATCCGTTTTGCTTCTGTCTATCGCAGCTTTGAAGATATTCGTGAATTTGGCGAAGAGATTGCTAAATTACAAGGTTGAGCCAGTGAATAACGATAAAAAATATATGGCGTGCGCTTTGGAATTGGCGCATCAAGGGCGCTTTACTACGCCACCTAATCCTAACGTTGGTTGTGTAATTGTGCGTGATGGACAAATTGTTGGGGAAGGTTTTCATTTACGTTCTGGTGAGCCACATGCTGAGGTTCACGCTTTACGGATAGCCGGAGATAAAGCTAAAGGCGCAACTGTTTATGTCACGCTTGAACCGTGCAGCCATCACGGTAAAACACCGCCTTGTGCCGATGCGTTGATTGCGGCTGGCGTTAGCCGTGTGGTTGCGGCGATGCAGGATCCCAATCCACAGGTAGCAGGAAGGGGGCTTTATAAGCTGCAACAAGCTGGTATTGCAGTAGAACATGGACTGATGATGGAAGAAGCTGAATCTCTCAACCGGGGGTTTTTGAAGCGGATGCGTACCGGGTTTCCATATATTCAGTTGAAGATGGCTTCTTCTCTTGATGGCCGAACGGCATTAGCTTCTGGCGAAAGTAAATGGATTACATCACCTCAAGCTCGCGATGATGTACAAAAATTCCGTGCTCAATGTAGCGCGATTCTGAGTTCCAGTAGCACTGTTTTAGCTGATGATCCTCACTTGACAGTTCGTTGGCGTGAATTAGACGCAGAAACCCAGGCGGTTTATCCCGAGGAAAATCTTTGTCAACCGGTACGTGTTATTGTTGACAGTCAGAATCGTGTTGGCCCTCAGCATCAGGTCATACAGCAGCCCGGTTATTGTTGGCTGGCTCGCACTAAAGCAGATGAACATGACTTATCCGAAAATGTAGAACAGATACTGTTACCTGCTCATGGTATTGGGGTAGATTTGGTGTCATTGATGATGCAGTTGGGTAAGCGCCAAATCAACACAGTCTGGACTGAGTGTGGGGCATTGCTGGCGGGGGCATTGCTAACTTTAGGGTTGGTGGATGAATTGGTTCTTTATGTTGCGCCAAAAGTGCTAGGTGATACGGCTTGTGGTTTGTTCACTATTCCTGAACTCAAAAATTTGGCAGAGGCGCCGGAATTTGACATTTTTGATGTACAGCAGGTGGGACCTGATCTTCGTCTGCGTCTGCGGCCTGTATACTGACTGAATATGTGAGTGTGGGTTAGTTTGCCTGTATTTATGCTCTGTTGCTAAATCGGCAGGCGCAGCTAACGAAAGAATATGATAGAATCCGCCCCCCTGCGGATATGAACAGATGGAAGGAAGGCTATGAACGTAATCAAAGGTGGTGTTGCAGCTCCACAAGCTCGTGTGGCGATTGCCATTGCACGTTTTAACAACTTCATTAATGACAGTCTGTTAGGCGGAGCGGTGGATGCGCTTGAGCGTATCGGTCAGGTTGCTTCAGAGAATATCACTGTTGTCTGGGTTCCTGGTGCTTACGAGTTGCCATTGGCAGTGAAGACATTGGTCGAAACTCAAAAATATGACGCTGTTGTCGCGCTAGGAACAGTTATCCGTGGTGGTACCGCTCATTTTGAATACGTTGCTGGTGAATGCAGTTCTGGTCTGTCTAGTGTGGCGATGGCTAGTGAAATTCCAGTAGCGTTTGGTGTTCTGACCACAGAAAGCATTGAACAGGCGATTGAGCGCGCTGGAACCAAAGCGGGTAATAAAGGTGCAGAAGCTGCATTAACCGCACTGGAAATGATCAATGTAATTAATGCCATTAAAGGCTGATTTTAGTTTTAATTAAGGGGAATCTTGTGAAACCTGCTGCTCGTCGTCGTGCTCGTGAGTGCGCTGTTCAGGCTATATATTCATGGCAATTATCTGGCAATAGCATTGCTGATGTTGAATTACAGTTTCTGTCGGAGCAGGACGTCACTGGTGTTGACGTAACCTATTTTCGTGAATTGCTGTCAGGAGTAGCTGTAAATGCGGCTAAGCTGGATGCTTTGATGGCCCCTTATCTTTCCCGTCAGCTCGAAGAGTTAGGTCAGGTAGAAAAAGCCATTTTGCGTGTTGCTATGTTTGAACTAAGTTATCGTGATGATGTCCCTTATAAAGTGGCTATTAACGAAGCTATCGAATTGGCAAAAGTCTTCGGTGCTGAAGATAGCCATAAGTTCGTAAACGGGGTACTGGATAAATCTGGCCCGGCAGTACGCAGAAAAAGATAAGCTACTGCTTGTCGGGTTTTTCCCACCGTAGACGATGATTTGTAAGGCCGGGATACCGGCCTTATGTTCATGATCATCAGTAACTTTTTGGGATTCTATTATGGTATGTGGCGAATTTGACCTCATTGCGCGTTATTTTGATCGTCGGGAGATTAGCCGGCGTGATGTAAATCTAGGTATTGGTGATGATTGTGCACTGATGACACTAGCCGATAAACAACAATTGGCGGTTAGTACGGATACCTTGGTTTCAGGCGTACATTTTTTACCTGATATTTCCCCTGAAGATTTAGCTTACAAATCTCTTGCTGTGAATCTGAGTGATCTGGCCGCAGTCGGCGCTGATCCTGCTTGGCTTTCATTGGCGTTAACATTACCGGAAGTGGATGAACGCTGGCTGGGTGGTTTCAGTGACAGTCTGTTTGAGCAGTTGCGTTATTATGGTATGCAGCTTATTGGTGGTGACACTACCCGCGGTCCGATGAGTCTGACGTTGACGATTCATGGTTTGGTTCCCGCAGGCAGGGCGTTACGGCGTACTAGCGCAAAAAATGGTGATTGGATTTATGTGAGTGGATCGTTGGGTGATAGTGCGGCGGGTTTGGCTCTGTTACAAAACCGTCTACAAATTTCTGATCCGGTATCCCGCAACTGGTTGGTTCAGCGTCATCTCAGGCCGCAACCTCGTATTTTACAAGGGCAAGCACTACGTGGCTTGGCAACATCAGCAATTGATTTGTCTGATGGTTTGATTTCCGATTTAGGTCACATTCTGAAAGCCAGCCGATGTGGAGCCAGAATAAATCTGGATGCGCTTCCTTACTCTGATGCAATGAAACAGTACGTTGAACCGCAACAAGCTTTGATGTGGGCTTTGAGTGGTGGGGAGGACTATGAATTGTGTTTTACCGTCCCGGAGAGGAATCGTGGTGCGTTGGAAATTGCGTTGGCGCATACCGGAGCTGGTTTTAGCTGTGTTGGACAGATTATGGCGGAATCGGAGGGCGTTCGTTATTACAGCAATAATAAAGAGATTAAATTAGATCTAAAAGGGTTCGATCACTTTATTACTGAGGAGGCACATGGATAAGGCAAAGTGTCGTTTACGGATGAGTAATCCCTGGCATCTATTAGCGACAGGTTTTGGTAGTGGGCTGTCGCCGGTTGTGCCGGGAACAATGGGATCGGCGGCGGCTATTCCATTCTGGTTATTGCTGGTCCAGTTTCCGGAATGGATTTGCTGGTTGGTTATTATTGTCGGGATGTTTTTCGGCATAATGATTTGTCAGCGTACTTCTGATGATATGAAAGTTCATGACCACGGTAGTATTGTCTGGGATGAATTTATCGGTATGTGGATCACATTGATGGCAATCCCTGTGGTTAATTGGCAGTGGATTTTGACCGGTTTTATGGTGTTTCGTATTCTCGATATGTGGAAACCGTGGCCCATTCGCTGGTTTGATCGCTATGTTCATGGCGGTTTAGGCATCATGTTGGATGATATTATTGCGGGTGTATTTTCTTTCGTGATTGTTTGGTTACTAGCGTTTTATCAGATTTTTATTTTCTGAGGTGTGGTGTAGATGGAAAGTCTAATGAAATTACTACAATTCCCGAACCCCTGAACAGGTTGCCACTGAAAGGTAATATCGTTGCTTTTTGCTTTATACTTCAGCATTTTCTTCTCTGGGCTAAGATTGCTTAATATCAAAATTAGGACTACGATAGCACTACAAAAATCAGCATGTACGAGGTATTAAATGGGTACTGAAACTTATGTTCGCACACGTATAGATTCTGCAATTAAGCAAGAGGCAACCGATGTTTTAGCTGCTATTGGGATTAAAATGTCTGACTTTCTACGCATTGCTGTAACGATGGTGGCCAAAGAAAAGGCGCTACCTTTCGAGATCAAGAAAATCCCTAACAGAGTTACTGTTGAGGCTATGAATGAGGCGAGAAGCTCAATGAATGCACGTTTTAACGATGCGGATGATTTAATTCATGACATTGAAAAAGACTGCGGCAAGTAAGCGCGCTAGCTTTCCGCGTCGCTCAGACTATACAAAACAGTTCGGTAAAGATTGGCAACGATTGAGCCGTTCTGGGCGCTATGACATGAACCGATTAAAATCTGTTGTAATGCTCCTCATTGCTAATGATTCACCTCTAGGAGCTGAATATAAAGATCATGAGTTAGTCGGAGATTGGGCTGGATTTAGAGAGTGTCATATTGGGGGGGATTTTCTTTTAATTTATCTTCTGGACGAACAGAAAAATGCAATAGAGTTTGTCAGAACCGGTACACATGCGGAATTGTTCGAGTGAGAAAGGAATTTAATAGGCTATTATTTCATTGATAACGAATTTCTATATCTTTCAAGTTGCCTCTTTGTTGGCTGCACTCACTCACCCCGGTCACATAGTTACCTATGCTCCCGGGGATTCGCTCCCTTGCCGTCGCGATCCATCTTGAAATCCATAGGGTATATACTCAGGAAAATAGCCTTTTATTGATGCTATTTTGAATACCTGCGGCATCAAGCCCTAACTCCGCTCTAATTTCTTCCTGACTACCTTGTGGCACAAATTGGTCAGGCAAGCCAATATTCAGAATTTGCACTAGGCGACCTTCCTGCATTAGTAGTTCATTAACGCCACTTCCGGCGCCGCCCATAATGGCATTTTCTTCCAGCGTGACCAATAAATCATGGTTATCAGCCATTTCTAATATCAATTCTTTATCCAGTGGTTTGACAAAACGCATATCAACAACAGTCGCATCCAGTGATTCTGCTGCTGTTATTGCATCAGGTAACAGAGTACCAAAGTTCAGGATCGCTACCTTCTTACCCTGACGGCGAATAATACCTTTACCAATTGGTAATTGTTCAAATGGTTGGGGTTCTGCCCCCGTTCCGGTTCCTCGTGGATAACGCACGGCTACAGGACCTTGCTGATAATGATAGCCAGTATGCAGCATCTGTCGGCATTCGTTCTCATCACTTGGCGCCATAATTACCATGTTGGGGATACAACGAAGGAATGAAAGATCAAAGGCACCTTGATGTGTCTGACCATCAGCACCTACGATACCGCCGCGATCTATTGCAAATAGAACAGGTAGATTCTGGATGGCGACATCATGGATAACTTGGTCATAAGCACGTTGGAGGAATGTCGAATAGATTGCAACAATTGGCCTGTAACCACCAATTGCCAAACCTGCGGCAAAAGTCACGGCATGTTGTTCTGCAATGGCGACATCGAAGTATTGATCAGGATATTCGCGGGAAAAACGTACCATACCAGAGCCTTCACGCATGGCAGGTGTGATCGCCATCAGCTTTTTGTCGCTAGCGGCCTCTTCGCATAACCAGTCTCCAAAGATTTTGGAGAAAGTAGGGCGGTTGTCTGAGCTTTTAGGTAATGCGCCAGTGGTCGGATCAAATTTAGGCACCGCATGCCAACTGATAGGATCTTTTTCGGCGGGGGCATAGCCACGACCCTTTTTGGTCATGATGTGCAGAAGCTGTGGCCCTTTCAATTCACGCATATTTTTCAGCGTTTGGGTCAATGTCAGTACATCATGTCCGTCGATGGGGCCAATGTAATTAAAGCCTAATTCTTCAAACAGAGTGCCAGGAACAACCATGCCTTTGATATGTTCTTCAGTTTTTTTCAGTAGCTCTTTAATCGGTGGTAGATTGGAAAAGACTTTTTTCCCGCCTTCCCGCAACGTGGTGTAGAGTTTACCGGATAGAAGTTGAGCTAGATGGTTGTTTAACGCTCCGACGTTCTCTGAGATGGACATTTCGTTGTCGTTAAGAATGACTAACATATCTGGGTCGATATCCCCGGCATGGTTCATCGCTTCGAAAGCCATCCCCGCTGTTATCGCACCATCACCGATAACACAAACTGTACGGCGGCCTTTGCCTTCGCGTTGAGCCGCAATTGCCATACCTAATCCAGCGCTGATAGAGGTCGATGAGTGCCCAACACATAAGGTGTCATATTCACTTTCATCTCGCCACGGGAAAGGATGAAGACCATTTTTTTGACGAATCGTATCAATGCGATCTCGACGTCCTGTCAGGATTTTGTGAGGATAAGCCTGATGGCCAACATCCCATACCAATTTATCGAAAGGCGTTTTATAGACGTAATGTAATGCTACAGTCAGCTCAACAGTACCAAGACCGGAGGCAAAATGACCACTGGAGCGACTGACACTGTTTAGCAGGAATTGCCGAAGTTCATCGCATAACTTCGGCAGGCTCTCTTTTGGCAACATACGAAGTTCTTCAGGATTTTCCGCTAATGCCAATGTGGGGTATTTGGCTATATCAATGCTCATTTGATGCTCGTTAAGAAGTGTTTATTAATAGCGCTGCCAGCAGGTAGATTTACCGGCAGACCTTAGTTATTACGTTCAATAATAAAGCTGGCAAGTGCGCGCAGCATTGTTGTGTTATAGGATTTATCTTCCAGTTTATTCAAAGCTTTTAAGGCTTCTTGATACAGTTCGTATGCTTTTTTCTGTGCTTGTTCTAACCCTAGTAATGCGGGGTAAGTGCTTTTTCCTAGCTGTTGGTCACTGCCTTGACGTTTTCCTATCATTTCGGTATCGCCAATGACATCAAGAATATCGTCCTGAACTTGGAATGCGAGACCAATAGCTTGGGCATATTGATCCAATTCAGGCAGGGCGTCATGCCCACTTTGGCCTGCGCCATATGCGCCCATTCTGATGGCGCAACGAATAAGCGCACCTGTTTTATGGCGATGAATTTGTTCCAGCATATGGAGATCAATGTGTCTGCCTTCAGCGGCCAAGTCTAGGGCTTGTCCACCACACATACCGGCTATACCACTGGCGGTTGCCAATTCAGCAACCATTTCAAGGCGATCTGCTGTTGTAACATCCGGCATTTCTCTTTTAGATAGGATTTCAAACGCCAGAGCCTGTAATGCATCTCCCGCTAGAATCGCGTGAGCTTCACCAAATTTTATGTGGCAGGTTGGTTGTCCACGGCGTAAATCATCGTTATCCATCGCCGGTAAATCGTCATGAATTAATGAAAAGGCGTGGATACATTCAACGGCTGCTGCTGGAGCATCCAGATTATTTGCGGATAATCCAAACATTTCACCAACGGCATAAACTAAAAATGGGCGCAGGCGTTTACCACCGAGTAAAGTACCATGTTGCATTGTGTGAACGAGTGGATTGTCTGCAAATGCCAGTGAAGATAGTGTGCTTATCAGAACGTTATTGACTCGTTGTTGACAGATTTTAAGCTGTTCTTTAAATTGGGTTGAATTTTGTTCAGACATAGGCTTATTCAGTATCCGGGGAGAAATGACTCAGTGGAGATTGGACATCATCGTTAAGCAGAATCTGCACTCGCTGTTCTGCTTGTTGCAACGTTTGTTGCCCTCGACGGGCTAATTGAATACCACGCTCAAACTCGCTTAGGGCTTCTTCCAGTGCCAGTTCACCTGATTCTAGCCGGGCGACAATCTGTTCCAGCTCTTTTAATGAGCTTTCAAATGTCATTGTCGCCGCAGTTTCTGGCGTACTGTTTGTACTTTCTGATATTGCATTTTTCTTTGGCATAATTTTTTACTATTTACAGAGTTCGCCTAAGGGTTGCAGACTATCTTATTATGCTGGTGCAAACAAATCCTTAACTGATTTTGTGTTTTTTCCGGGCTATATCACGAGATAGTGTTATACTTCGCGGCCTGATTTGACAACCAAGACATACCATCAGTTTTTTTTATCAAAATGCCTAACTACTACTATAACTCACTATGAAGTTTATTATTAAATTATTCCCTGAAATCACGATCAAGAGCCAAACTGTTCGTTTGCGCTTTATTAAAATTCTCGCTAGTAATATTCGCAATGTGCTTAAAACGTTAGGAGATAATATTGCAGTGGTTCGCCATTGGGATAATATCGAAGTTCGTACTAAAGATGAAAACCTTGGCGCTCAAATTTGTGATGCGCTGACACGTATCCCCGGTATTCACCATATTCTGCAAGTAGAGGAGCGTGAGTTTCGTGACATGCATCATATCTTTGAACAAGCTTATGAGGCTTATGGCGAATCGCTCCACAATAAGACATTTTGCGTGCGGGTTAAACGTCGCGGTAAACATCAATTTACTTCCAATGAAGTAGAACGTTATGTCGGTGGTGGTTTAAACCAGCATATTGAATCTGCAAAAGTAAAACTCAATCATCCTGATGTGACTGTTAATCTGGAAATTGATCAAGATGTACTGATTCTGGTAAAAGCCCGTTATGAAGGAATTGGTGGTTTTCCTATCGGAACGCAGGAAGATGTATTATCTCTAATTTCTGGAGGCTTTGATTCTGGTGTTTCCAGCTATATGCTAATGCGCCGTGGCTGTCGTGTTCACTATTGCTTCTTCAATCTTGGCGGTTCTGCTCATGAAGTTGGTGTGAAACAGGTTGCTCATTATCTTTGGAATCGTTTTGGCAGTTCCCATAAAGTCCGTTTCGTTGCCGTGGATTTTGAACCTGTTGTCGCTGAAATTTTGGAAAAAGTTGATGACGGTCAAATGGGGGTGGTGCTTAAACGGATGATGGTAAGAGCGGCATCTAAAGTTGCAGAGCGTTATGGCGTGCAGGCGATTGTTACCGGTGAGGCTTTGGGACAGGTTTCCAGCCAGACACTCACTAATTTGCGTTTGATTGATAATGCATCGGATACGTTGATTCTGCGGCCGCTGATTTCTCATGATAAAGAGCACATTATCAGGTTGGCACGTGAAATAGGCACTGAGGATTTTGCCCGTACAATGCCTGAATTCTGTGGTGTTATTTCAAAAAGCCCGACAGTAAAAGCTGTTAAAGCTAAAATTGAAGCAGAAGAGGCGAATTTCGATTTTAATATTTTGGAAAAAGTTGTCAGTGAAGCTCAGAATATTGATATTCGCCAGATCGCAGAACAAAGCAATCAGCAAGTGGTTGAAATTGAAACGGTGACAGCGTTCGCTCCGACGGATGTGTTATTGGATATTCGTTCGCCTGATGAACAAGATGATCGGCCATTGCAGTTAAATGGTGTGGAAATTAAATCATTGCCATTCTATAAGTTGAGCAGCCAGTTTGGTGATTTGCCAAAGGATAAGACTTATTTGCTCTATTGTGAACGTGGGGTAATGAGTCGTTTGCAGGCACTCTATTTATCTGAGCAGGGTTTTGATAACGTGAAAGTTTATCGGCCTTAATTGTTTTAATTATACATTTCGGGGTTCCTATTATGTGAACCCCGAATCGTATAAAGTAAGGTGTTTTTGTCTATTTTTTCAGTCCTGATAAGAATATACACCTAGTGGTAATATGAGTTGAGCTGCCACCTCGGCTGCTGTTGCTCGTCCTTTTAATAATTCAATGAGTTTTAATGCGAAATCAAAAGCTGTCGCTGGCCCTTGGCTGGTCAATAGATTGACACGATCATCAAAACAGACTCGGCAATCAATCCATTTATCGGATGAAATTTTGTCTTGCAAACCGGGGTAGCCGGTCATTTTGCCAGTAGGGAATAAATTATGGTGTTCAAGCACGATAGCAGGCACGGCACAAATTGCAGCGATAATTTTTCCTTGATAATGTGCCTTGCGGATTTTTTCGATAACGAGTGGATTATCACGGAAACACTCGGCACCCTGCATACCGCCGGGTAAGATGATGGCATCGAAAGATTCATCAATAACTTTTTCCAGAGGGACATCAGCAACCAATTTCACACCTCTGGAGCAAGTTAAAACTAATTCTCCATCGCTGGCGGTGCTGGCGATCGTAACACTGATGCCAGCGCGTACCAGTAAATCAATGGTTGCAACGGCTTCTATTTCTTCACTACCGTGAGTTAGGCAGATGAGTGCTGAAGGATTCATAATCATCTTTCCTTATGTTTTACTAGGTTATAGATACGGGTATTTTCAGGGGTAGAAAGACCATGTGCACGGGCCCGGCGTAATAAATAACCAGTGATATAGTCAATTTCAGTGCGACGCTTTGCGCGGACATCCTGCAACATGGATGAGTAGTTTTTTGCTGTAAGCTTAATCACATCGTAGACATAGGCAATCAGCTTGTCGATAGTGGTATGGATGTTTTCTCGTTGCATAACCTGAATAATTTCTTCGCACAAAATATTCAATTGTTCCGGGTAGCGAAGCAGATCTCCATTTTGGCATTCATAAAGCGCAGTCAGCGGGTTTACGACACAGTTAGCGGCAAGTTTCAGCCAACTAATCGAGAGAATTTCATTATGCCATGCAACATCTGGCAAAGATTGATGTAATACATTAGCCAGAGAGCTAAGCCCAGTTGCATTTGACGTTGCTGGGCCAATATGGGTTAGCCCGGAAGCGGTATGATAAACCCGTTGGTCATCCTGATATGCACCATGCGTTGTGACGCCAAGCAGTATTGGATTAGGCGCTGATAATAGTTCTTCTTGGGTACCCATACCATTGTGTAGTAATAAGATTGGGCAATTAGGTGAAAGTTTGGGGAGTAAATTATTCACTGCATCAGCGACTTGCCATGCTTTCAAACAGACAATCAGTAATTCGCTGTTGGCAAGATGGTCGTTGTTATTAGTTGGGATTGGTTGGTTGAAGACTTGCCCATTCATTTCGTCAATATGAACAGATAAATAAGACCGAGAACTTTTTAGCCAACCCTGTACTTGATGTTTTTGTTGTGATAATGCTGCTAGCCACAGTTTTCCTATAGCGCCACAGCCAAGAACGGTTATCTTCATATACACCTTTTGAAAGACGCTGCCATAATATTGGATGGAAATAATAAGATCCCGCTAATCCGAGTATAGCGCTTTTGCTGACAATGGAAAGCGGTTATCATGCCAACTTATTGATTATCAGGAGGTCATGGATAATGCCATCTTTCGATATTGTTTCAGAAATTGATATGCATGAAGTTCGCAACGCGGTAGAAAATGCGCAGCGCGAGCTTGCTAGCCGTTGGGATTTCCGTAATGTCAGCGCCAATTTCGAGTTAAATGAAAAAAATGAATCTATCAAGATTGCCAGTGAGTCAGATTTTCAGGTAAATCAGTTGGTTGATATCATGCGTGAAAAGTTGGCTAAACGTGGTATCGATGGTGCTGCATTGAATATCCCTGATGATATGTTGCACAGTGGTAAAACTTACAGCGTTGAAGCGACTCTGAAGCAGGGGATTGATACCCCTACGGCGAAAAAGATCGTGAAGCTGATTAAGGATAGTAAGCTGAAAGTACAGGCACAGATTCAGGGTGAGCAAGTGCGAGTGACAGGTAAAGCTCGTGATGATTTGCAAAGTGTTATGGCATTAGTTCGTGGCGCAGAGCTGGGACAGCCATTCCAGTTTACTAATTTTCGGGATTGATTTTCCGACTAATGGATTGATATATCTAGCCTAATGTGGAGTGGGGTATTCCTGACCAGGAATCCCACTCCCAATCTCCCTTAATATCGAATCGGAGTGAGTAGGGGTTATCTGGTTTGATACTTAATCTATCGTGTTATTATTAGCTATCAATTGCTCAAGTTGTGCTCTGCTTGTCAGCTTAGTATCTACTTTTATGTAAGCACTATGCTCCTCCGGAACAATAACGACCTCGCAAACGCCTGGCTGAACAAGAATTTTTTGTTCCAGCAATGCCTTATTGACTATATTTTCTGGTAGAGAAATTCTGATGTTGCTGACATATGCAGATTGTTTCATTGTTATGCTAATAATGAGCCAAATGATTGTCAGAACGATACCTGCCGCAAATACCAGCGGTGCTCCTTTTAATTCATATAACCAACCACCGAGGCCACCCCCTAAAGCGACACCTAAAAATTGGCTGGTGGAGTAGATACCCATTGCTGTACCTTTATAACCCGCTGGTGCTTCTTTACTGATAAGTGATGGCAGGATAGCTTCCATTACATTGAAAGCAATAAAGAAAATTTGTATGCCGATAAAAATCACCCATAAGTGATGTCCCGCCGCCCACAATACAATTTCAGCAATCAGTAGCATCGTGATACACAGTGAAAACACTTGTTTCATGCGGCGCTTTTTTTCTGCGTAAATAATGAAAGGTAAAACAGATAAGAATGAAACTAGCATAGTGATCAGATAAACCTTCCAGTGTTGTTGGGTAGGGAGCCCCGCTTGTTGCATCACCAAAGGAAGGGCGACAAAACTTGCCATTAACAAAGTGTGCAAACTGAGAATGCCAAAGTTAAGTTTCAGCAACTGGCTATCAGCCAGAACCTTACTGAAACTGTGACGAATAATGCCTGATTCACGGTTAATAATGTGTTTATCGGTGGAAGGAACAGCAAATAATGTTATCAGAATGGCACTACCGGCCAGAATGGTAATTCCCCAAAATAGGCCATTTAATCCAATGGCATTCGTAAGGATTGGGCCAAGTACAATGGCGATGGCGAAAGTTATTCCGAAGCTAATGCCAATAAAAGCCATTGCTTTAGTTCGATTTTGTTCACGGGTTAAATCAGAAAGTAGCGCCATAATTGCAGCAGATATCGCTCCAGCGCCTTGTAACGCTCGTCCAATTATTATGCCCCAGATGGAGTCACTGAGAGCAGCAATAATACTGCCAAGGACGAATAGCAATAATCCGCCAACAATTAAGGGCTTACGGCCAATTTTGTCAGAAAACAGGCCAACAGGGATCTGGAAAATTGCTTGGGTTAGACCATAAATGCCAATGGCGATGCCAATAAGTGTTTCGGTGGCATCTTTTAGATGAAGTCCATAGGTTGTTAATACAGGAAGAACCATGAACATGCCTAGCATTCGCAGAGAAAAAACTGAACCTAGGCCCCATGTCGCCCGAAGCTCAAGTGGCGTCATTTTATTATCGTTCATGATTACCTCGAAATATTTTGATGCGTCATTGTAGATAGGTTTTCAATAAGGGGTAAATAGTTAATTAAATTAATAATATTGAAGTATCAAGGAGAGGGGATAACAGGCTGGAAGGAAACTGATGGCAGAAGGGGTAGCCACTGCCATCAGGGAAAATTACCGGACGTAAGTTAGGAAGGCTTCTGAGGGCACATGTGGGTCAATAGACATCATGACACTCAGGGAAGTGATTGCCACAATGGAAAATATAAATAATTTACGAGCCCAAATGCGGTCATTATCAGTTTTGTAACCGGATAACGCCATTCCTAGCCACCAGACGCTCACTGCTGCTGCAACAACCAGATATTTGTAACCAGCGTAACCGCTGATGGCTAACATAAGGGTTGCAATCATAAATGCCAGGATATAAAGGATAATGTGGTTTTTCGCCACAGATATGCCTTTAATGACGGGCAGTACAGGAATATTGGCTGCCTGGTAATCTTTGAAACGAAAAATAGCAATGGCGTAGGAGTGCGGCATTTGCCACAGGCTGAAAATCAGTAACAGGATCAACGCGCCCGTATCAAACTGACCAGTTACTGCACAATAACCAATAACCGGAGGTGCAGCACCGGACAAACTGCCGATCAACGTGCCATAAACAGATTTCCTTTTCATATAGAGGCTGTAAACCCCTACATAGATGACAAAACCGATAATCGCTAATTGCATTGCTAAAGCATTGGCTGCTGCATAGAGCAGCACTATGCCAGCAATACCCAGTATTGATGCATAAATCAGGCTGATTTTCGGATCAATAAGCCCTTTTACAAGGACGCGGTTTTTTGTTCTTTCCATGATCCGATCGATGTCACGGTCAATGTAGTTGTTAAATACACAACCAGAAGCCACGACTAATGAAACGCCGAGCAGAGTCGAGATGAACAAAGGGTAATCAATCACCCCTTTCGAGGCGAGTAGAAAACCACCGATCACAGAAATTAAATTGCCGAAAATAATTCCTGGTTTAGTTACTTGCAGGTATTGCTTAATCATATATGCAGCTCTTTAATCAACCATCATATTAATGTTGAGGTTGTACATAATCCATAGTGAGCCAACAACAACAATACCGATAATCAAGATAGTGAACAGCAATGCGACTAAGTTCCAGCGCTCTTCTGACGAAGTGTTCATGTGCAGGAAGTAAATAAAATGAACAATAATCTGCACCACAGCCAGCGCGACTACTGTTGTCAGGATAGTCGTATGGGAGGCGGAACCATCCATTACCATCCAAAACGGAATCACTGTCAGGATGACCGAAAGAACAAAGCCGATCAGATAAGACTTCAGGCTACCGTGGCTAGCTCCAGTATGAGCGGTATTGGAATGACTCATTACATAGCTCCTAACAGATAAACAACGGTAAATACACAGATCCATACCACATCCAGGAAGTGCCAGAACAAGCTCAGGCAGTTCAGACGGGTTTTATTTACATCAGTTAAACCGCGGCGGGTTACTTGGATTATCATGATGATAATCCAGACCAGACCACAGGTAACGTGGATACCGTGAGTAGCAACCAGTGCGAAGAATCCGGACAAGAATGCACTGCGGTCAGGGCCGTGGCCGTCAACAATCAGGTGATGGAATTCGTACAATTCCATCGCCACGAAGCCAAGGCCGAACAGGAAAGTCATACCGAGCCAGGCGTTAACCTGGCCGACTTTTCCTTTGTTCATGCCTAACATGGCAAAGCCATAAGTGATACTACTGAATAACAGTAGGAAAGTTTCGACCAATACGAAAGAGAGGTCGAAAATCTCTTTACCCGATTTGCCGCCTGCGGTTCCGTTAACGAGTACTGCATAAGTCGCAAATAGACATGCGAACAAAATACAGTCACTCATTAAGTAGACCCAGAAACCGAATACTTTAGTGGCTCCCGCATTGTGATGCTCGTGGGCATGATTGTGGTTAGTCATAGTTTCAGTTGACATGGTTCAGACCTGCCTTGCTAATTTGTTCATGGTGTTGATTCTCAATTTGCTCAACTTCAGCAACGGGTACGTAGTAATCAACATCTTCATCAAAGCTTTTTGCAATCCAAGTGATAATCATGCCCGCAAAGCTTGCGATAGCTAGCCACCAGATATGCCAAATCATGGCGAAACCAAACAGCAAGCTGAAGCCAGCAATAATTACACCCGCACCGGCATTTTTAGGCATATGAATTTCTTCATACTTAGCAGGACGTTTATAAGCTGTGCCTTTTTCTTTCATATCCCACCATGCATCACGCGTTTGCACATGTGGAACGTCAGCAAAGTTATAAAACGGTGGTGGAGAAGATGTTGCCCACTCCAGAGTACGCCCGCCCCAAGGGTCGCCGGTCAGGTCACGGTTTTGGTCACGGTCACGGATACTAACGTAGAATTGAATGACCTGACACAGGATACCAACGGCAATCAGTGCAACACCAATCGCGGAGACGACCAGCAGAGTATGGAATTCAGGGTTGATATCTTGGCTAATACGACGAGTCATCCCCATAAAGCCGAGCGCGTAAACTGGCATAAAGGCGATAAAGAAGCCGATAATCCAGAACCAGAATGCGCGGATACCCCATTTTTCGTTCAGTGTGAAACCGAAAGCTTTCGGGAACCAGTAAGCAGTACCGGCAAAACAACCGAAGACAACACCACCGATAATAACGTTATGGAAGTGTGCGATCAGGAACAAGCTGTTATGCAGAACGAAGTTTGCGCCTGGAACTGCCAGCAGAACGCCAGTCATACCACCGATAGAGAAGGTGACGATGAAGCCAACGGTCCACAACATCGGTGTTTTATACTCAATACGGCCTCGATACATTGTGAACAGCCAGTTGAATATCTTAACGCCTGTCGGAATCGAGATAATCATGGTGGCTATGCCAAAGAAGGCGTTAACGTTCGCACCCGAACCCATCGTAAAGAAGTGGTGCAGCCATACAATGAACGACAGTACGGTAATGGCAATGGTTGCCCATACCAGAGATGTATAGCCGAACAGTCGTTTTTTCGAGAACGTCGCAGTCACTTCAGAGAAAACACCAAAGACCGGCAACACCAGAATGTAAACTTCAGGGTGACCCCAAGCCCATATCAGGTTGATGTACATCATCATGTTGCCACCCATATCATTGGTGAAGAAATGGGTGCCCATGTAGCGGTCAAAAGTTAGCAGGGCAATGGTAACTGTCAGAATTGGGAATGCGGCGATGATCAATACGTTAGTACAGAGTGCTGCCCAAGAGAATACAGGCATTTTCATCATGGACATGCCTGGAGCACGCATACGCAGGATCGTCGCAAAGAAGTTAACGCCTGTCAGCAAGGTACCAATGCCGGATATCTGAAGACTCCATATCCAATAATCGACCCCAACGCCTGGACTATACTCTATACCTGAGAGCGGAGGATAAGCTAACCAGCCGGTCTGAGCGAATTCACCTACACCCAGAGAGATGTTAATCAGTGCAACGCCGACGACGAAAAACCAGAAGCTCAGTGAGTTCAGGAATGGGAATGCCACGTCACGAGCGCCGATCTGTAGTGGAACCACGACGTTCATCAGACCGACAACAAAAGGTGTCGCCATGAAGAAAATCATGATGACGCCGTGGGCGGTAAAAATCTGGTCATAGTGATGCGGTGGCAGGAAACCTGCTTCACTCGCAGAGGCGACAGCCTGCTGACCACGCATCATGATGGCATCGGCAAAGCCACGGAGCATCATGACCAGCGCCACGATAATGTACATAATACCGATTTTCTTGTGGTCAACGCTGGTTAACCACTCGCTCCATAGCCATTTCCATTTACGGAAATAGGTCAGGGCTCCGACAATTGCGAGCCCTGCTAAGAGAATCCCTGCAAGAGTAACCATGACAATGGGCTCATGCAGTGGGATTGCATCAAGTGTTAATTTTCCCAACATTACTTTATTCCTCAACTCCGGCATGAGCAGTTTCGCTCATATTCATGTTATGACCTGTCGTTGCACCGTGGCCGCCATGCATATTCATGTTGCCCATAAATTTGGCAATAATGTCTTGATACAGGTTAGGTTTAACGCTTGAGAAGTATTCAACCGGATGATTCTGGCTTTGTTTGGCTAACTCATCAAATGCTTGCATGGTATCCAAGGTTTTGGGAGAGGCTTTCACTTTTTGAACCCATTGTTCAAAACCTTCCCGATCTGCGGTAGCGGTAGCAGTAAATTTCATGCCAGAGAAGCCGTGACCACTATAGCTACTGGACAAACCTTTATAAACGCCAGGTTCATCGGCAATTAAGTGAAGTTTAGTCTGCATACCAGCCATTGCATAGATTTGACCACCTAACTGCGGGATGAAGAATGAGTTCATCACGGAATCAGAGGTGATTTTGAAGTTAATAGGCACTCCGGTAGGAAAAGCAATTTCGTTAACTGTAGCAATACCTTGCTCCGGGTAAACGAATAGCCATTTCCAATCAAGAGAGATGACTTCAATAGTTACGGGTTTTTCATCGCTAACCAGTGGCTTATATGGGTCAAGCTCGTGGGTTGTTTTCCAGGTAATGGTTGCTAAAATAATAATGATAATGATAGGAACGGTCCATACTACCAGCTCAATTTTATTTGAGTGTGCCCAGTTAGGGCGATAGGTAGCACTTCTGTTGGCTTCGCGGTAACGCAGGGCAAAGGTGAATGCCATGATGATTACCGGAATAACGATGATCAGCATCAGGCCGATAGCCGTGAGTATCAGCGTTTTTTGTTCAGCGCCGATGGCGCCTTTAGGATTCATCAATACCATATCGCAGCCA
This sequence comes from Photorhabdus sp. RM96S, assembly GCF_042879335.1. Classification (NCBI taxonomy): domain Bacteria; kingdom Pseudomonadati; phylum Pseudomonadota; class Gammaproteobacteria; order Enterobacterales; family Morganellaceae; genus Photorhabdus; species Photorhabdus sp. RM96S. The sequence goes on from NZ_JBHFKT010000001.1 coordinate 27,873, forward strand.
CTCAGCACAAGAGTAGCCGCTAGTATTGACAATATCCCAATACTTTTATTGTATTTCATAAGTCTCATCTAACGACTCCAAATAACAAAAGCTCTATTGTCGTTTCATCAGTGCGGGCATTCTACGGTAAGGCTACTGGAGTGTAAACATTTGTAATAGTTAGTTGAGGGGTTGTTACCCTTTATGTCGATGGGATCACATGCAAGTGGAGGATTAATCAGAAGTTAGCTTGAAAAGGTTATTTAATTGTAACGAAATAGGGCGGAAATACGAATTTATACTAAAGTTATTTTATATTTTTTAGAGAAGAGGAAAAAAATATAAAAATTTGCTTTAAAAATTTCCACCGTGGCCATTTTATTTAAGAATTAAATTAATTGTGAGCCACTTTTGGTAGCTCACAATTAAAATCAATAATTAGAAATTATATTTGATAGTGTAAACAATCCCATCCTGCCAGAAGTCTTCACCCAGTTTATGATCGGCATATCGATATTGAATGCCGGTTGTGAAGGATTGGTGAGGTGTCCACCATAACGCTATTGCACCATTGGTACCGTTCCGTCCACCGTTGCCGTAGCGTTCATTCCGATTAAGTTCTATTTCATTCCAGTTAGTTATGCTGAATTTTTCTTCCCAGAGTTGAAAGTCGTAACCTGCAACCCAACCAACGACATAGCCGTTATTACCGGAGTAGAAAGTTTGGTCAACATAGTGCAGCGCAACAAATGGTTTGAACCAGACACCGGCGAAATCAGTGTTGTAGCCAATACCATAGAGGGTATTTACTTCATGGAAGTTCCCGCCATGTGCTGTACCTGGGAGGGAGTAAGTACCATAAACATGACCATAGAGATTGAAACCCGTATCAGCCAGATAAAAACGCCCGGTTGTTTTAAAAGTGTATCTTTGGTTATCCCCTGGTTCAGCATGCTGCTTGTTGAAAGCATTTTCCAGATCAAAGAACCCGTATAATTCACCCCAGTTAAATCCGGCTCCGCCTTCCAGTTCCAGGTAGGCAAAGTCGTCTTTATGAGAGGTTTGCCCTGACTTGTGTGTGGTATGGCTAGTCCAATCGAGGTAGTTCATGCTGATATTAGCAAAGCCCCCTTGATATTCAGCATAAGCTGGAACTGAGACGGTGGTGAATAAAGCAGTAGCCAGAATGGTTGTTCTCATAAATTTCTCTAACGCATCCATGAAAAGAGGTTTTTGGGTTTTAAAGCTATATTAAATAACCCTTAAAATGGTAGTCTAATTCTACGCGGATATGAATATCGAACAATCAAATAATCACTCGAAAATAGCACTTTTGGGCAAATGACTATTTGAAGTGTGATCGCTATCACTTAACTATTTAAAAAGAGGGCAGAGATATCAAAGGCTGACAGTCGTCAACCTTTAATAAAGTCACTTAATATTTTCGTCTTTTAAGCCAATTTGTTCCTTCTTAATGCGAGATAATCTAGAAAGCTGCCGAGAATGATGCCTGTGATACCAATCTGTGCTCCCCATAATAGTAATGTTTTGGCCAGATAAGGTGCATGAGTCCAGTTAAGAGCATTGGTGGTGATGGTAAGTAACCAGAACGTGAGCAAGATGCTTGCAAATGATAGTAAGCCAAGGGCTAGACGATAGAAATTTCTAAACTCAGTACGTGGCATAAAATCGTTAGCTCGCTGGGTATAAGCCAGAGTCTGGCGGCAGATAAATAACAGTAATAAGCCTGGAACAGAGGCCGCTATAGAGAATAGATAGAAGTTTGGCCAGCCATGTAATTCAACGAACCAACCCGCGATTGGGCCGACATAGACGCGTCCAACAGCAGATAAGGCAGATAATAAAGCAAACTGTGTTGCAGAGAATGATTTATGACATAACGCCATAAGTAAGGCAACAAATGCAGCGGTTCCCATTCCGCCACAGATATTTTCCAGAAAAATGGCGCTGCCCATAGTGTAGATATTTTTGTCAGTAATGGATAACAGCCAGTATCCAATATTGGAAATCGCTTGCAGGATGCCAAAGATCATGAGTGAGCGGAATAAACTCCATCGTTGCATTAAATAACCACCATATAATGCACCAACGATAGTTGCTGCTAATCCCAGCGTTTTGTTGATCATTCCAACTTCACCAGCATCAAAGCCAATACCTCGGATAAGAAATGGGGTACTTAGGCTGGCAGCAAAGGCATCTCCCATTTTATACATGACAATTAACAGTAGTATCAGCCATGCATTATTGCGATTAAAAAAATCGACTAATGGCTCTATTGCGGCTTGCTGGAGTGTTTTTGGTGACGGAGCGTCAATTTCAGGCTCTCTAGCTTTTAACGTTGCGTAGACGCCAATCAGCATCAGTCCAGCCATCAACCAGTAGGTGTGTTGCCAGCCAATATAGCGGTCTGCGATCCATAATGCTAACCCGCCTGAAACTAACATGGCTAATCGATAACCAAGTACCGAAACGGCAGCACCTACACCCCGCTCTTCGCTACTCAATGAATCGGCTTTATAAGCATCAAAGACGATATCCTGTGATGCAGAACAGAAAGCGACGGTTACCGCCAGTGTGGCTAGCCACCATAAATGTTGAGATGGCTGGAGAAAGCCCATTGCTGCGATACTGGCTATAAGTAATAACTGTGTAACAAGTAGCCAACCACGGCGACGTCCAAGAAAAGGGGGGATAAAGCGGTCCATAAAAGGGGACCAAAGAAATTTGAAAACATACGCTTGGCCGACAAGAGAAAAGAAGCCAATTGTTTTAAGATCAATGTCTTCAACGGTCATCCATGCTTGCAGGGTGCTGGCAGTCAGTGCGAGCGGTAAACCAGAAACAAAGCCGAGTAAAAGCAGGATTCGTGAGTTATGTTGGGTAAAAACGGTGAGATAACGATAAGACATGAGCCTCCCAAAACCCTGCCCTTGGCGGGCAGAGTAAATAATTAATCCTTTAATTAGCGAGCATTTTGTTTGATGAAATTGCTGACGGAAGGATCTTGAGCCATATCTGCTATGACTTCTGATAATACAGTATTGACTGCATCCGCAATTTTTTCATTAGTTGCGCCTAAAGGGCCTTGTACATTATAGCTAGTGCGATAATTCTTAACTTGTTTACTGCCATTTTGCGCTGTACTAATGATGGAAATATCGGCTTTTGTTGAAATATTATGGCGCAGGCTACCTTCTTTAACGTCTGCATATAAATTGTTCACAATAATTTGCAGATTGGCATTGGCTGGAGAGCCAATCATATAACCACGGGCGGCCATCTGTTTTTCCAGGATTTCCTGGAGTAGAAAGCGCAGATCACGGGATGGTTTCAGTATTTCCAGCTTTGCATTGCGGTTAACTTGAGCAAGTGTCTGAGACTGACGATTGTCGGCACCGCTGATACTGATGGTAATCGCGCCCATTGTTGGATCTGCTGTTGGCAATGTAATTTTAGGTTCGATAGTCAGGGTATTGCTGGGAGCGGCACAACCAGCAAGAAGAAAAAGCGTAATGAATGGGAATAAGATTCTTTTCAACATGTTAATTTTCTCATCAGTGATAAGGATATCCAGTAATACTTATCAATAGCATAAATTACGTCAATAATAGCACTGCCTTTTGATCATGGCATATCTCTGATGGGGTAAACGCATATAAAAACCTTATGATGTGGGATTCGATTGAAAGATATTTTAATGCGTTGATGCTATAACTCATGGAGAATAGACTAAAATTATTAGTATGGTTGGCAGTATGACTACTGTGCGGTTAAGGGGAATGATATGGTGTATCAGGATATAGAAGAGAAATTACAGGTTGCATTTAATCCCTCATATCTTGAGGTCATTGATGAAAGTTATCGTCACAATGTACCCATAGGTTCTGAAAGCCATTTTAAAGTCGTCATCATCAGTAATAAATTTGCTGGTGAACGTATGCTGAACCGCCATCGTTCCGTTTACAGCGTATTATCGGCAGAGTTGGCCGCAGGTGTTCATGCTTTGGCGTTGCATACCTACACAGAAAAAGAGTGGAATGAATTACAGGATACTGTTTTAGCGTCACCGGCATGTCGTGGGGGTAATATTGTTGTCTGAAATCCGCTGATTGATGCTTAATTTGGGGCGTTTTCTTACACAACTGAATAAATCCAGTGAACGGTCTTCGGGCCGTTTTTACGTTTTATATATGATACATTTTGGATGCAAATTTAGCCGCTGAATAATCGTTATCCTGTGAAGTTGATGAATAGTTCGGGCTTTTTTCAGCAATTCTCGACTCACACCCTCTGCATCGCTATAATGTCGCGTCTAATTTTTAGAATGGTTTCGGGACGCTTCTGACATCAGGGATTCTCGGTTTTTAAATGCGACCGCCCCGGTTCTTAGAGAGTGTTGCGATTGGTGCATAAAATATGTGCTGGTTGTATGGTCTCTGGAGTTGACCGAGCACTATGATTTTTTTGAGGTAAAAAGATGCAAGTTTCTGTTGAAACCACTCAAGGCCTTGGGCGTCGTGTGACAATCACCGTTCCTGCTGCCGATGTTGAGAAAGCAGTTAGTAGTGAGTTGGTCAATGTAGCAAAAAAAGTTCGTATCGATGGTTTCCGTAAAGGCAAAGTGCCTATGAACGTTGTTAAACAACGTTACGGTGCTTCTGTCATTCAGGACGTTCTGAGTGATCTGATGCAACGTAACTTTATTAATGCAATCATCGAACAAAAAATTAATCCAGCAGGTGCGCCAAGTTATGCACCAGAACAATTCAAAAATGGTGAAGATTTCACTTACTCTGTAGAGTTTGAAGTTTATCCAGAAATTGAATTGAAAGATCTGGAATCTATTGAAGTTGAAAAGCCCGTTGTTGAAGTAAAAGACGAAGATGTTGATGCAATGCTGGAAACATTGCGTAAGCAGCAGGCTAATTGGAAAGAAACCGAAGAAGCTGTTGGTGCAGAAGATCGTGTGACTGTTGACTTCAATGGTTCTGTTGATGGTGAAGAGTTCGAAGGTGGTAAGGCTTCCGATTTTGTGCTGGCTATGGGCCAGGGCCGTATGATCCCAGGTTTTGAAGAGGGCATTGTTGGTCATAAAGCAGGGGAAGAATTTACCATTGATGTCAATTTCCCAGAAGATTATCACGCTGAAAATCTGAAAGGTAAAGCGGCTAAGTTTGCAATCACGTTGAAAAAAGTGGAACAGCGTGAGCTGCCAGAGTTTAATGAAGAATTCATCAAACGTTTCGGTATTGCTGATGGCACTGTTGATGGTCTGCGTGCAGAAGTACGTAAAAATATGGAGCGTGAACTGAAAAATGCAGTTCGTAACCGTATTAAGTCTCAGGTTATCGATGGATTAGTTAAGGTTAACGAAATCGACGTTCCTGCTGCTGTTGTTGATAGCGAAATTGATGTTCTGCGCCGTCAATCTGCTCAGCGTTTCGGTGGCAATGAAAAACAAGCTTTGGAACTGCCTCGTGAACTGTTTGAAGAACAAGCTAAGCGTCGCGTTGTTGTTGGTTTGTTATTAGGCGAAGTTATCAGTAGTAATGAACTGAAAGCTGATGAAGAACGTGTTAAAGCATTAATTGAGGAAATGGCTTCTGCCTATGAAGCTCCTCAAGAAGTGATCGAATTCTATGGTAAAAACCAAGAATTGATGAATAATGTTCGTAATGTTGCTTTAGAAGAACAAGCTGTTGAAGTTCTTTTGGGTAAAGCAAAAGTTTCTGAAAAAGAAACAACTTTCAATGAGTTAATGAATCAGAATCAAATGGCATAAGTTTTAGTTTTGTCATGAGATAATGAATTTATCATCTCAGTGAAATGAACCCGCAGATTAACCTGCGGGTTTTTTTATAAATTAAGAGGCAAGATTTTTCTTGAAAAAAGTGGGTTTACCCTCAGATCCTTTTTAATATTATGTATATGATTGCCAAATTTTTCAGGGGGAATTCCCCCTTGACTGGCTAACTTTGAATCATGGTCATCATCGCTTATCTCAAGTAGAATTGGTTATGAATGGCACCAACATGAATTCTATTAGGAGACGAAAATGTCATATAGCGACAAGCGGGATCAATATGCGCCTCACATGGCTTTGGTGCCGATGGTAGTTGAACAGACTGCTCGTGGAGAACGTTCATACGATATCTATTCTCGCTTATTAAAAGAGCGTATTATTTTCCTGACCGGTCAGGTTGAAGATCACATGGCAAATCTGGTTGCAGCTCAGATGTTGTTTCTTGAAGCAGAGAATCCGGAAAAAGATATTTTCTTATATATTAATTCACCAGGTGGTGTGATTACTGCGGGAATGTCCATCTATGATACGATGCAGTTTATTAAACCGGATGTCAGTACTATTTGTATGGGGCAGGCATGTTCAATGGGAGCATTCTTGTTGACTGCTGGGGCAAAGGGAAAACGTATCTGCTTGCCAAATTCCCGGGTTATGATTCATCAGCCATTAGGCGGTTTCCAGGGGCAAGCTACAGATATTGAAATTCACGCTCAGGAAATACTGAAAGTAAAATTGCGTATGAATGAGTTGATGGCAAAACATACGGGAAGACCGATTGAAGAGATCGCGAAAGATACAGAACGTGATCGTTTCTTGTCAGCAGACGAAGCCGTAGAATATGGATTGGTTGATAAGATTTTCACCCATCGCGATTAATTTATTATTCCCAGAAGCTATAATATACCCTATGGATTTCAAGATGCATCGAGACGGCAAGAGAGCGAATCCCCGGGAGCATAGGTAACTATGTGACCGGGGTGAGTGAGTGCAGTCAACAAAGAGGCGACTTGAAAGATAACGGGTATATAAACATTCGGCTTACCACTTGGTAAGGCTATGACGTTCGGGGTAATAGCAGAAGTTTCCTGCTTTGCCAGACGAATCTGGGTGAGCAGTTGATAAAGTGAGGTTGTGACTGATGACAGATAAGCGCAAAGACGGTTCAGGAAAGCTGCTGTATTGCTCTTTCTGCGGGAAAAGCCAACATGAAGTGCGAAAATTGATTGCTGGCCCGTCAGTGTATATCTGCGATGAATGTGTGGATTTATGTAACGACATCATTCGCGAAGAAATTAAAGAGCTTGTACCACATCGTGAGCGTAATGCATTACCAACGCCTCATGAAATTCGTCAGCATTTGGATGATTATGTGATCGGCCAGGAAACGGCGAAAAAAGTGTTGGCGGTTGCTGTTTATAACCATTACAAGCGGTTACGTAATGGCGATACCAGTAACGGTGTTGAATTAGGTAAAAGTAATATCCTGCTGATTGGGCCGACAGGGAGTGGTAAAACACTATTGGCTGAAACATTGGCCCGTTATCTTGATGTTCCTTTTACTATGGCAGATGCGACTACGCTGACTGAAGCGGGATATGTGGGAGAAGACGTAGAAAACATTATTCAGAAATTACTGCAAAAATGTGACTACGATGTGCAAAAAGCTCAGCGCGGTATTGTTTACATTGATGAAATTGACAAGATTTCACGTAAATCTGATAACCCGTCAATTACTCGGGATGTTTCAGGTGAGGGTGTACAGCAAGCGCTGCTGAAATTGATTGAAGGTACAATTGCTGCGGTTCCTCCTCAGGGGGGGCGTAAACATCCACAACAGGAGTTTTTACAGGTAGATACCTCTAAGATCCTGTTTATTTGTGGTGGTGCGTTTGCAGGTCTGGATAAAGTGATTGGTCAGCGTCTAAATACCAGTACAGGTATTGGATTTAGTGCGAAAGTCAAAGGTGAGTCAGAAAAAGCGACTGAAGGCGAATTGCTTGCACAGGCTGAGCCAGAAGATCTCATCAAATTTGGTCTTATCCCTGAATTTATTGGGCGGTTACCTGTTGTTGCCACGCTCAGTGAATTGAGTGAGGAAGCGTTGATCCAGATTTTGAAAGAGCCTAAAAATGCGTTGACTAAGCAGTATCAAGCACTGTTTAACCTTGAAGGTGTTGATCTGGAATTCAGAAGTGAAGCCCTGACGGCTATTGCTAAGAAAGCAATGGTTCGTAAGACAGGTGCCCGCGGCCTGCGTTCTATCGTTGAAGGCGCATTGCTGGACACTATGTATGATCTGCCATCAATGGAAAACGTTGGGAAAGTTGTTGTAGATGAATCGGTTGTCAATGGTCAATCTGCGCCTTTACTGATTTACAGCAAACCGGATGCCCAGGTTTCTGGTGAATAATTGAGTCTAGGATAGGGAATTCGCTAAACGAGATATTATTAAATAAAATGAGGGGACTACCCTCATTTTATTTTTATTAAAGTATCATACTATTGAATGTCAAATTCCTGTCCCCATATATTTTATATTCTATGGAGTGAAACTCGTGAGAACCGCGTTTCACGAGATTCCCTAAAAACTGGCGAAAGCTAAACGAAGAGAGAGCTCTATGAATCTTGAGCGTTCCGAACGCATAGAAATCCCTGTATTGCCTCTGCGCGATGTGGTGGTTTACCCGCATATGGTGATCCCATTGTTTGTAGGGCGTGAGAAGTCTATTCACTGCCTAGAAGCAGCAATGGATCATGACAAACAGATCATGTTGGTTGCGCAAAAAGAAGCTTCAACTGATGAGCCAGGGGTTAATGACCTTTTCTCCGTTGGTACAGTAGCTTCTATTTTACAGATGTTAAAATTGCCTGACGGCACCGTAAAAGTGCTTGTCGAAGGGTTGAAACGTGCCCGCATTACAACTCTGACTGACAATGGCGAACATTTTTCTGCTCATGCTGAGTATCTTGACTCACCGATCGTTGATGAACGTGAGCAGGAAGTGATGATCAGGACAGCTATTAATCAGTTTGAAGGCTACATTAAGCTAAATAAAAAAATCCCGCCAGAGGTTTTGACTTCGCTACACAGTGTTGAAGATGCAGCTAAATTAGCTGATACAATTGCTGCGCATATGCCATTGAAACTCAGTGATAAACAGACTGTTTTGGAAATGTCTGATGTCGTTGAGCGTCTTGAATATCTGATGGCAATGATGGAATCAGAAATTGATTTGTTACAGGTAGAAAAGCGCATCCGTAACCGCGTGAAAAAACAAATGGAAAAAAGCCAGCGCGAGTACTACCTGAATGAACAGATGAAAGCGATTCAAAAAGAACTGGGTGAAATGGATGATGCGCCTGATGAGTATGAAACCCTGAAGCGCAAAATTGAAGCGGCAAAAATGCCCAAAGAAGCTCGTGAAAAAGCCGAAGCTGAATTGCAAAAGCTGAAAATGATGTCTCCTATGTCGGCGGAAGCGACGGTTGTCCGTAGCTACATCGATTGGATGGTGCAGGTTCCGTGGGTTGCTCGCAGTAAAGTTAAAAAAGATTTAATTAAAGCTCAGGAAACTCTGGATACCGACCATTATGGTTTAGAGCGTGTGAAAGAGCGTATCCTTGAGTATCTAGCAGTACAAAGCCGAATTAGCAAAATTAAAGGACCGATTTTATGTCTGGTTGGTCCTCCTGGGGTGGGTAAAACCTCTTTAGGTCAGTCTATTGCACGAGCGACCGGGCGGAAATATGTGCGTATGGCATTGGGTGGGGTCCGTGATGAAGCGGAAATTCGTGGTCATCGCCGTACCTATATTGGCTCTATGCCGGGCAAATTGATTCAAAAAATGTCCAAAGTTGGAGTGAAAAATCCCCTATTCCTACTGGACGAGATTGATAAGATGTCGTCCGATATGCGTGGTGATCCAGCTTCTGCCTTATTGGAAGTTTTGGACCCAGAACAGAACGTGGCATTTAACGACCATTATCTAGAAGTCGATTACGATCTGTCAGATGTCATGTTTGTTGCAACATCCAACTCTATGAATATTCCAGCACCATTGTTGGATCGCATGGAAATTATTCGTCTTTCCGGTTATACCGAAGATGAAAAGTTAAATATTGCCAAGCGTCATTTGCTGCCTAAGCAGATTGAACGTAATGCTCTGAAAAGAAATGAATTAATTATTGATGACAGTGCTATTATTGGCATTATCCGTTATTACACTCGTGAAGCCGGAGTGCGTAGTTTAGAGCGAGAAATTTCTAAGCTGTGCCGTAAGACGGTGAAGACATTGTTAATGGATAAAAATTTAAAACATATTGAAATCAATGCAGATAACTTGAAAGATTATTTGGGTGTTCAACGTGTGGATTATGGCCGTGCAGATACAGAAAACCGTATTGGTCAGGTTACAGGGCTTGCATGGACTGAGGTTGGTGGTGATTTACTGACCATTGAAACCGCATGTGTTCCAGGGAAAGGTAAACTAACCTATACCGGCTCACTCGGTGAGGTTATGCAGGAATCCATTCAGGCAGCATTAACAGTTGTTCGTGCTCGTGCTGATAAGTTGGGTATCAACTCTGATTTCTATGAGAAACGGGATATTCATGTCCATGTTCCGGAAGGGGCGACGCCAAAAGATGGCCCAAGTGCAGGTATCGCCATGTGTACAGCATTAGTCTCCTGTCTGACTGGTAATCCAGTTCGGGCGGATGTTGCTATGACGGGTGAGATCACGTTGCGTGGTTTAGTTCTGCCAATCGGTGGCTTGAAAGAGAAACTATTAGCTGCCCATCGAGGTGGAATTAAAACGGTCTTAATTCCGGAAGAGAATAAACGTGATCTGGAAGAAATTCCCCAGAACATTGTTGCAGATCTACAGATCCATCCAGTTAAACGTATTGAAGATGTTTTGTCTATTACATTGCAGAACCCTGCGTTTGGCGCAGAATTAGTGTCAGTCAAGTAATACAAAATAGTGAATTTTTTCAATAAGTATGAATGAAATATAGGCTGGTAAGTGAATTCAGGCTTACCAGCTTTTTTACATTATTAACTTGGGTAAACTGCTTAATAAATATTTTGTTGTCTTATGATTTCTTGCCAATATCGGGAAGGATTGATATAACGGCACTGCTATCGGGTTATCCGTTGGGATTCTGATGCGGTAGTAAAAACTATATGGGGATGATAAGAGTGAATAAATCACAACTGATCGACAAAATTGCTGCTGACTCTAATATTTCTAAAGCAGCTGCGGGGCGTGTAGTAGATGCATTCATTTCTTCTGTAACGGGTGCATTGAAGGATGGTGATGATGTTGCTCTGGTGGGATTCGGTACTTTTGCTGTTCGTGAACGTTCTGCACGTACAGGCCGTAACCCTCAAACAGGAAAAGAGCTCAAAATTGCTGCGGCTAAAGTACCTGCTTTCCGTCCAGGTAAAGGTTTGAAAGACGCTGTTAATGGGTGACACGAACCAAATATTGTTTATCAGTCCTTGTTATATTGGCAAACATAGACTGACGAGATAGGTTTGGTAAGTTAAAATAGAAGCGCATCAATTGATTGGTGCGCTTTTTTTCTCTTAGCGCTTGAATTAGCGTAATATGGTATTTTCAATTTCACCAAAGCGGAGTTTTGCCTCTTTATGATGGACAACCTACGCACGGCGGCAAACAGTCCTGTGCTTAAAATCGTGCTGGCTCTCATTATCCTGTCTTTTGTTTTGACGGGAGTTGGGGGCTACCTGACAAGTGGAGCTGGTAGTTATGCTGCCGAAGTGAATGGTCAGACTATCAGTCGTGTTGAATTGGAGAGGGTGTTTCAGCAAGAGAGAGACACCTTGAAAGATCAATTGGGAGATAAATTCTCTGTGTTGGCAAGTGACGAACAAAGCATGAAGCAGATTCGTAATCAGGCTTTGGAGCGTCTAATTAATAATGTATTAATTGAACAATATTCCCGTGAATTAGGTTTATCTGCCAGTGATGAGCAAGTTAAGGATTTTATCCGAAATACTTCTTACTTTCAGATAAATGGTAAATTTGATAACAACAAATATCTGGAGTTGCTCAACCGTTCCAATATGAGTCCGGATCTTTTTGCTGAACAAACACGCCAGAATTTAGTTAATCAACAATTAATTATGGCTTTTTCTGGTAGTGAAATAGCCTTGCCGAGTGAAGTGAAACTCAATGCTGAATTGTTTTTGCAACAGAGAACTGCCCGTTTGGCTACACTGGAGCTGAAGAAAATTCAGGCGCAGCAGGAAGTAACAGATAAAGATTTGCAAGATTACTATAATCTGAATAAGAGCAGCTTTATTGCTCCTGAGGAAGTGAAAGTCAGCTATATCAAAATGGATGCTGTAGATGAAATGAATAAGGTTTCGGCTACGTCTGCTGACATTGATGCTTACTATGAGCACAACTTAAAACGCTATACACAACCAGAGCAGAAAAAGTACAGTTTAATTCAGCTTGCAACTGAAGCTGAGGCTAAAACAGTAGTTGATGAGTTAAATAAAGGGGCTGATTTTGGTAAATTGGCGGCTGAAAAGTCCACCGATAAATTTTCAGCGAAAAATCACGGTGATATCGGCTGGATGGAAGAAGATGCTCTTCCTGAAGAGTTGAGACAAGCTAATTTAAAAGAGAAAGGCCAAATTTCTTCTTTGGTTAAGGTTCCTAATGGTTTCGCTATTTTCCATTTGGATGATATTAAACCTCAAATAATTAAACCCTTATCTGAAGTTCGCTCTGAAATTGAAAAAACGGTTAAGCAAGAAAAAGCAGTAGATGCTTTCTATGCTCTGCAACAGAAAGTCAGTGATGCTGCTACCAGCGATAATGAATCTTTAGCTGCTGCTGAGGAAATTTCAGGTATTAAGGTTGTGACGACTGATTGGTTTGATCGTAATCATGTGCCGGCAGAGATTAACTTTAGTTCTGTCATTCATGCCATTTTTGAAGGCAATCTTGTTGATGGGCAGGGGCCAACAGGAACTAACTCTGATGTTATCTCCGTTGAAGGTGATCGTGCATTTGTTCTGCGTGTAGACAATTATAAACCAGAAACAGTACAACCCTTCGAAAAAGTTAAAGAACAGGTTACTGAACTGGTTAAACGTCAGAAAGCTGAAAAACAACTTCAAGTCGAAAGCGATAAGTTACTGGCCGCCTTAAAAGAAGGTAAAGGTGAGCAAGCTTTGAAAAATGCAGGTATTCAGTTTGGTGAGTCCCAGGTTATTCAGCGTACATCTCAAGATAATATGTTAGTTAATGCAGTGTTCGCGTTACCACAGCCAAAAGAAGGTCAGGCAGAATATGGTTTGACGAAAAATAGTTTGGATGACGTTGTGCTGATTCAACTGGATAAAGTGACTCCAGGTGTTGTATCGGAGGAACAAATTAAAAGCATGACGGGTGTTTACCAGAGTGAAATGGGTAACGCTATGCTGGAATCTTTGCTGATAAGTCTGCGTGAAAAAGCCAAAATTAAGTTAGGTCATATCGAATAAAAATTTGCGGAGAGTATCGCAAATATCTTTGTAATTATCTTGTCAATAAAGGCCGCTTTCGCGGCCTTTCGCATATCTGATCTTCGTCCATTGTGCTCAAATTTATCTGTGGCAATCTTTTTCTCGCTAATAAAACATGGAGGAATTCATATATGAAAAAATCGGGAATTTTATCTGTTCTGGTTGCTGGCTTGCTTTATGCGTGTGGCGGACAATTTGCGATTGCCGCCGAACAAGTAAAAGACAAAGTAGCTAAAACAGTCAGTACTACCAGCCATTCTTCATCAGAAAAGCAGCTACAGCAGCAGGAAGCTTTGAAAGTAGAGGAAAAAGGAAAGGTGAATATTAATACTGCAAGTGCAGAAGAGTTAGCAAAAGCACTGAATGGTATTGGAGTAAAAAAAGCACAGGGGATTGTTGAATATCGGGAAAAACATGGTGCATTTACTACGGTGGAACAATTACAAGAGGTTCAGGGAATAGGGCCAGTTTTCGTTGAACGAAACAGAAATAAGTTAAGCTACTAGTATATATCTCCCTCATCCTTATTCATGATTTATTTTGTGAATGAGGATGTTGTGATCAAGGTTGCAAATAAATCACTTTAATTAGTATGAATTTTTTGTTTTGCTATTGTGAAATCAACTTGATCAGACGAGTGACGTTAACATTAAGGCAATATTATGAGTTCAGTTATAAAAGTTCATGGTTATCATATAGATTTATTTCAACATGTGAACAATGCTCGCTACTTGGAATTTCTAGAAAGTGCTCGATGGGAGTGGCTGCATAAACACTCTGTAGTGGAATGGATACAGAAAAACAATGTTGGGTTTGCAGTGGTTAATATTAATATTAATTATCGCAGTTCAGCGGTTCTTGGTGATGAATTAGAGGTGGATTGTCGGTTGACGGAGCTGAGAAACAGAAGTGGCGTATTTTCTCAGGAAATTATACGCAAGAGGAATAATCAACTCATTGCAGATGCTAAAACTACGTTTGTCTGGATTGATAGAAAAACACAAAGAGCTTTGTCTATTGAAGGTGAATTACGTGAAATAATGGGAGTTTTGGTGAAAACAGGACAATGAGAGGAAAAAGCTCTCATTGCCATTTGGATTAAACTAAATGTGTTTTTGCTTTCATTTCAGTCATAATTTTCTCAGGCGCATTGAGATATTGTTCTAATCCGTTAGCTCTGAGATGACAAGCTGCACATGTACCACACCCATTACCTTGAATACCGTTGTAGCAAGTCAATGTCTGACTACGAACAAAGTCTAAGTGCTGGTAGTAGTCGGACAATGCCCAAGTTTCAGCTTTGTTGAGCCACATCAATGGCGTCTCAAAGCGGATATCACGGGCAATGCCAAGGCTTACTGCTTTATTCAGTGCCTTGACAAATTCATCACGGCAATCAGGGTAGCCGGAAAAATCAGTTTCGCATACGCCGGTAATGACTGCTTTGGCTTCAACTTGGTAAGCATATATAGCAGACAGCGTCAGGAATAAGATATTACGGCCAGGGACAAATGTACTGGGTATGGCACTTTTTTCACTTTCATTGTAATCGGGAACAGGAATATTATCACGAGTCAGACTGCTGAGAGCCAATTCGTTAAGTAATGTGACATCCAATACTTTATGTGCGACAGCACCAAGAGAATGACTGATATTACGTGCAACATCAATTTCGGCACGATGGCGCTGACCATAATCAAAAGTGACACAATGTACTTCATCATATTGATTAATTGCCTGAATCAGGCAGGTAGTGGAATCTTGCCCCCCACTGAATACAACAACAGCTCGTCTCATTGTAACATCCTCATTGGAATAAAATGGTCATGTTACTTATAACTACAGAAATTGGGTAGTTGTTTGAGATAAGGTGAGATATCGCCGATGTTATTTTTTACCCAATCTGGATTGTAGTAAGTATCGAGATAACGTTCACCACTGTCGCACAGTAAAGTTACTATTGCACCTTGTTCTCCACGGTCATGCATTTGGTTAGCAAGCAGAAGCGCTCCCCAGACATTAGTCCCCGTAGATGCGCCAACTTTTCTGCCTAGTAATTTTTCCAACCAGTAAATTGTTGCAATGCTGGCGCAATCGGGTATTTGGATCATGTCATCAATGACTGAGGGAATAAAAGAAGGCTCTGCTCTAGGGCGGCCAATACCCTCAATCTTGCTGCTATAATTGCCACGAATATCACAGCAATTTTGACGGTAATAGTCATAAAATATAGAGTTTTCTGGATCGACAACAATTAGTTTAGTGTTATGCCCTTGGTAACGGATATAGCGTCCTAAAGTTGCAGAAGTTCCCCCAGTACCAGCGCTCATAACAATATAATCTGGTTCAGGAAATGGTTCCATTTGCATCTGGCGAAAAATACTTTCAGCAATATTGTTGTTACCTCGCCAGTCTGTTGCTCGTTCGGCGTAGGTAAATTGATCCATATAATGACCATTTAGTTCTTTCGCTAGTCGTTCTGACTCGTCATATATTTGTGCTGAATGGTTAACAAAATGGCATTTACCACCATAAAATTCAATTTCCTGAATTTTACGTTTCGCAGTGTATGAGGGCATAACAGCAATAAAAGGTAGCCCAAGCAGGCGGGCAAAATAGGCTTCGGATACAGCAGTGCTACCCGATGAGGATTCAATAACCGGGGTACCTTCCTTTATCCAACCATTACTAAGTGCGTAAAGGAATAAAGAACGAGCAAGCCTATGTTTCAGACTGCCAGTTGGATGGGTGCTTTCATCTTTTAGATATAAATGGATACCTGGAAAAACTGGCAAATTAAGGAGGATAAGATGAGTGTCAGAGCTGCGTTGATGGTCTGCTTGAATCTCTCTGATTGCCTTGGTGGTCCAACTGTGTGACATTAATTATTAACTCTATAATTTAAAAATAATTGGCAGCGGATAGATTAACTTGATACTGGGAGAAATAGATTGTTATTTTTCTTAGTATGTGGTTTCTTTATGGAAAATTTTTCTATAAGAGGTAGCTATGTTGGATAAAACAGACCGCAAGTTGCTTAAGTTACTACAGAAAGATTGTAGTCTGTCTCTGAATGCATTGGCGGAAGCTGTTAATCTTACCTCTACTCCTTGTTGGAAACGGCTAAAACGACTTGAAGATGAAGGCTATATCGTTGGCAAAGTTGCTTTGCTTGATAGCGAAAAATTAGGATTAGGGCTGACAGTGATTGTTATGATCAGAACTCAGCAGCATAGCAGTGGTTGGTATGAGCAATTTGTTGCATTTATAAAGCAAATGCCAGAAGTCCTAGCTTTTTATCGTATGGCTGGTGAGTGTGATTATTTAATGCACGTAGAAGTTGTGGATATGAAAAGTTATGATCTTTTTTACAAGCGTATGGTTAATGGTGTTCCGGGGTTGATTGATGTGACATCGAGTTTTGCAATGGAAAAAATCAAATACACTACAGCATTACCGATACCAGATTAACCAATTATTAATTTATTGCGTTAATTCAATTATTCTGAGTATCGTTCAACATTTCTACTATCTATTTCATTTCGGGATATACACGCGTGAGATTGTTTTCTCAATTAAGTTGGTACTTCCGTAGCGAGTGGCGTCGCTATCTTGGGGCAGTGACTCTGCTTATTATTATCTCTATTCTACTACTCATTCCGCCATATCTGGTGGGTGTAATCGTTGATGGGATCAGTACTGCATCTATGTCATTTTACCAATTGATGGTGTGGATTGGTGTTATGCTGGTTATTGCATTGATTGTCTATATCTTGCGTTATATATGGCGTTTATGGTTGTTTGGGGCGTCATATCAATTAGCCGTTAAATTACGGAATAATTTTTACCAGCAACTTAGCCGACAAAACCCTGAATTTTATTTGCGTCACCGTACGGGAGATTTAATGGCTCGTGCTACTAATGATGTGGATCGTGTGGTGTTTGCTGCGGGTGAAGGTGTACTTACGTTAGTTGATTCGCTAGTTATGGGCTGTGCAGTGCTAATTATGATGAGTATACAAATTAGTTGGCAATTAACTTTACTGTCTCTGTTACCTATGCCGATTATGGCAATCATTATTAAACGATATGGTGATCAACTTCATCGTCGCTTCAAATCTGCACAAGGCGCATTTTCTGCTTTAAATAATCAGGCTCAAGAGAGTTTGACCAGTATTCGCATGATTAAAGCGTTTGGCCTTGAAGATCTGCAATCAAGTCAGTTTGAACAAGTTGCAGTGGAAGCCGGCCGTAAGAATATGTATGTGGCTAGGGTGGATGCTCGGTTTGATCCGACAATTTTTATTGCCATCGGTATGTCAAACTTTTTGGCTATCGGTGGTGGTAGCTGGATGGTGCTAAATGGTGTTTTAACACTTGGTGAGCTTACTAGTTTCGTGATGTATCTTGGCCTGATGATTTGGCCAATGTTGGCGTTGGCATGGATGTTTAATATTGTTGAACGAGGAAGTGCTGCTTATAGCCGTATCCGTAGCTTGTTGCAGGAGCCTCCGGTCATTAAGGATGGTATTGGCAATTTATTGCCTGAGCGCGGTATTTTGGATGTGAATATCAAAGCGTTTAATTATCCGCAAAGTAACAAAACTGTTCTCAGTCAAATTCATGTCCAGTTATTACCTGGGCAGTTATTAGGGATCTGTGGTCCAACTGGTTCAGGTAAAAGCACACTACTTGCGTTGATACAGAGGCAGTTTGATGTGACTGAGGGTGAAATTCTTTTCCAGTCGCTCAAAATTGCGGATATTAGATTAGATGAATGGCGAGCACGATTTGCTGTTGTCAATCAAATTCCCTTTTTATTTTCAGACACCGTTGCCAGGAATATCGCTTTGGGACGTCCTGATGCAACACAGGAACAGATTGAAGAAGTTGCCCGCCTTGCCAATGTCCATGAAGATATTCTTCGTTTACCTGAGGGGTATCAGACAGAAGTAGGCGAGCGTGGGGTAATGCTTTCTGGTGGGCAGAAGCAGCGTATTTCCATTGCAAGAGCATTACTTTTAGATGCCGAGATTCTGATTCTGGATGACGCTTTATCTGCGGTTGATGGGCAAACTGAATACAATATCCTACAAAACCTCAGTCAGTGGAGGCAACAACGGACGATTATTATTAGTGCCCATCGCCTGTCTGCATTAACTGATGCGGATAATATCCTGGTGATGCAGCAAGGTTCTGTTATACATCAGGGACGGCATCTGCAACTGGCAGAGCAGCCGGGATGGTATCGTGATATGTATTATTATCAGCAACTCGAAGCAGAATTGGATGACGAGGAAACAGTAGAAGGGGATAAAGATGACTAAAGTTCGTCAATTGTGGCCGTCTCTGAAGCGCCTGCTGGTTTATGGAAAAAATTATCGTAAGCCGTTGGGGCTGGCTGTGCTCATGTTATGGGGGGCTGCAATTGCGGAAGTCAGTGGTCCGGTTCTCATTAGTTACTTTATCGATAATATGGTTGCAACGGGTAATATGCCTACTAGAGTGGTTATCGGGCTAGCTATAACCTTTATTATTCTGCAACTGATTACGGCTGCGTTACACTATTTTCAGGCTTTATTGTTCAATCAAGTGTCAGTCGATGTGGTTCAGCAGCTTCGTACTGATGTGATGAATGCAGCATTGCGCCAACCTCTGAGTGCTTTTGATAATCAGCCGGTAGGGCAGTTGATTTCCCGTGTAACGAATGACACCGAAGTCATTAAAGATCTTTATGTTAATGTAGTTCCAGCGGTATTTCGCAGCATGGCATTGATTGGTGCGATGCTGATTGCCATGTTTATGTTGGAATGGTGCATGGCATTGATTGCAATTCTTATTTTTCCTGTCGTATTGATTGTTATGGCAATATATCAGCATTTTAGTACACCAATTGTCCGTCGGGTACGTAGTTATTTGGCTGATATTAATGATGAGTTTAATGAAGTCATTAATGGAATGAGTGTTGTTCAGCAGTTCCGGCAGCAGGCGCGTTTTGGTGAACGTATGTTGTTAACCAATCGGGCTCATTATCAGGCGAGAATGCAAGCGTTGAGATTAGATGGGCTTTTGTTACGCCCATTGCTGAGTTTGCTATCTGCTATGGTATTGTGCGGTTTTATCGTGTTGTTTGGAATTAGTGGGCCAGGGGCGATTGGTGTCGGGGTATTGTATGCTTTTATTAATTATTTGGGGCGGTTGAATGAACCTCTTATTGAGCTGACATCTCAACAATCGATTTTGCAACAAGCTGTCGTTTCTGGCGAGAGAATATTTGAATTAATGGATAGTCCTCAACAAGGTTATGGGATGGATAGTCAGCCACTGTCCAGTGGTCGAATTGATATAGAAAATGTCAGTTTTTCCTACCGACATGGAAAAATAGTTTTGCAAGATATTAACTTACAGATTTCGGCTCATGGTTTTGTTGCTTTGGTTGGTCATACCGGTAGCGGTAAAAGTACGCTGGCAAATTTGCTGATGGGGTATTATCCGTGGCAGAAAGGGGAAATTTATCTTGATGGCCGGCCTGTATCATCTCTGTCTCATTCGGTATTACGCAATGGTGTGGCAATAGTTCAGCAGGACCCGGTTGTTCTTGTGGGCTCTTTCTTTGACAATATTACGCTTGGTCGGAATATTTCAGAAGAGAAGGTTTGGCAAGTACTGGAAACTGTTCAATTAGCTGAGTTAGTACGTACATTGCCTGATGGACTTCATACTATCTTGGGAGAGCAGGGTAATACGTTGTCAGCCGGTCAAAAACAATTGCTTGCTATGGCGAGAGTGTTAGTGCAAACGCCACAAATTTTGATCCTTGATGAAGCGACTGCAAATATTGATTCTGGTACGGAACAGGCGGTACAACAGGCTTTGAGATTGATTCGTCAACAAACAACATTGATCGTGATTGCTCATCGTTTATCTACCATTGTGGAGGCTGATACTATTCTGGTGCTGCATCGTGGTGCAGTTGTTGAACAGGGATGCCATCAACAATTATTTGTGAGTCGTGGACGTTACTATCAGATGTATCAGTTGCAACAAGTAGGTGAGACATTAAATGAATGTGGCACAATCTCTGAGAAAGAGGTGCTAATTTAATCAAGCTTGCACTAATTCGGTGCACTTATGGGAGAGTATATTCGCTGCTCTCCTCCCTTCTTAATTCTCCATAATTTTTACTCTCTTTATTATTTGATTTTTATATGTTTTTAATTTCTGGCACGCTCCTTGCTATTTCCTTATTGAAAACATAATAGCCGGATGGAAGGAGGATGTATGAAGCTCATTACGACAATTATAAAGCCATTCAAATTGGAGGATATTCGGGAAGTTCTCTCTGGTCTTGGTGTTCAGGGGTTGACCATAACAGAGGTAAAAGGATTTGGGCGTCAGAAAGGACATGCGGAGCTTTATCGTGGAGCGGAATATAGTGTCAATTTTTTACCTAAAATAAAGATAGATATTGCTGTAGCAGATGAATTGGTTGAGGAGGTAATTCATGCTATTCAGCAATCAGCTTTCACTGGAAAAGTTGGCGACGGTAAAATCTTTGTCATCGAATTGCAACAGGCTATTCGTATTAGAACAGGAGAAACTAACGATGAGGCACTGTAACTCACTGATAGAGAAGATAGATATGAAAAGAAAATTCTCTGTGGCTGCCGGTATTGTAGCCAGTTGCTTACCATCATTATCTCAGGCAGCGGAAGGTGTTGTTGATAAAGCTGATAATGCTTTTATGATGATTTGTACAGTCCTTGTTCTGTTTATGACGATTCCAGGAATTGCTCTGTTTTATGGTGGATTGCTACGGAATAAAAATGTTTTATCGTTAATGGCTCAGGTCATGGTGAGCTTTGCTTTAGTATGTGTATTATGGGTGATTTACGGTTACAGCTTGGCTTTTGAGCCAGGGAATGGTTTTTTCGGTGGTGTTAGTCAAGTGATGCTAAAGAATTTGGCATTCACTGACTTAAGTGGCAATTTTTATCAGCTAATTCATGTGGCATTTCAGGGCTCTTTCGCTTGTATCACAGTTGCTTTGATTATTGGTGCGTTAGGGGAGCGTATTCGCTTTCCGGCTTTGTTAGTTTTTAGTGTGCTGTGGTTGACATTTTCTTACCTGCCTATGGCGCATATGGTTTGGGGTGGGGGTGTGCTTTCACAAGATGGAGCATTGGATTTTGCTGGTGGTACGGTTGTTCATATTAATGCTGCTGTAGCTGGATTGGTTGGTGCTTACTTACTGGGAAAACGTACTGGTTTTGGGAAAGAAGCATTTAAACCACATAACTTGCCGATGGTCTTCACTGGTACTGCTGTGCTCTATATTGGTTGGTTTGGTTTTAATGCTGGTTCTGCTAGTGCTGCTAATGAGATAGCTGCTCTGGCATTTTTAAATACCATTGTGGCGACTGCCGCCGCTATCCTGTCATGGGTTTTTGCAGAATGGTTTTTCCGTAATAAACCGTCTCTTTTAGGGGCATGTTCAGGCTGTATTGCTGGGCTGGTTGGTATTACACCTGCGGCGGGAATGGTTTGTGTTGGTGGTGCATTAATCATTGGTCTGATCGCGGGTTTTACCGGACTTTGGGGGGTGGTGGCCTTAAAACGGTGGTTACGTGTTGACGATGTGTGTGATGTATTCGGCATACACGGCGTATGTGGGATCGTAGGTTGCCTCCTAACAGGGGTTTTTACGGCTAAATCTTTGGGAGGGACCGGCCATGCAGAGGGTATAACCATGTTGGAACAAGTTGGTATTCAGGCTCTTAGTATACTGGTTTGTGTGATTTGGTCAGCCGTTGTTGCCTTTATTGCTTTTAAAATAGCAGATCTGTTGGTAGGGCTGAGGGTTACGGTTGAAATTGAAAGGGAAGGGTTGGATATTAATTCTCATGGAGAGAGTGCTTATAATTAAGTTGTAATATAAAAGGGCAGCAATAAAGCCATGAAATGTAATGCTGGTTTCTTAATTTGCTGCCTTATTCATTTATCTATTGCGTTTCCTAATCAGACCTTCCTGTACAGTGGAAGCAACAAGTATCCCTTCACGATTATAAATCTGTCCCCGAACAAAACCACGGGCACCGGAAGCTGACGGACTATCTACAGCATATAGCAGCCAGTCGTCTAGTCTAAACGGGCGGTGGAACCACATAGAATGGTCAATTGTTGCTATCTGAATATTTTTCTCAAGGAACCCGACACCATGTGGCTGTAATGCTGTTGGCAGAAAGTTAAAATCGGAGGCATAGCCAAGTAGATATTGATGAATAAAAGGATTATCAGGCATATTGCCGTTACTGCGGAACCAAACATAGCGTATAGGCTCTTCTGGTGGACAATTGAATGGACTGTGATATTTTACGGGTCTCATTTCTAACGGGCAGGGAAAAAGAAGATTATTCTGCATCTTTTGTGGCAGTAGATGCGACATTTTTTTCACGATTTCATCCTGAGGGATAAGTTCTTCTGGATAGGGTACATCCGGCATTATATTTTGGTGTTCAAAACTTTCTTCGTGACTTTGAAATGAGGCAGTCATATAAAAGATAGGCTTACCATTCTGAATTGCACTAACTCGCCGGGCACTAAAACTTCCTCCATCACGCAAAACCTCAACATCATAGACGATAGGTTTGTGACTGTCACCGGGACGTAAGAAATAGCTATGGAAAGAGTTGCCCATTCTGTCATCGACAACGGTTTGTTTGGCAGCATACAGTGCCTGACCAATCACTTGTCCTCCGAAAACCTGAGGAAAACCGAGATCTTCGCTTTGCCCTCGGTAAATACCTTCCTCAATTTTTTCCAATTTCATCAAATTTATCAGATTCTGTAATGACTTGCTCATAATATGCCTTTGTTTTCTATTAGGTTATCGAGAGTACAAGGGATGATTATTGTCTCATTAATAGATGATTAATAAATAACTAAATTGTAAATGTTTTAAGTCCTAACAGCAGTGCAATAAAGAATGTGAGATTTATTGGCGTCTTATGTTCAAATTTTTAATCTATAATTCAAATGAGTTAGATTTAATGATTTGATATTTCAATTTATTTTAATATTTATATAGATTAGTTAATAATGGAGGAATGTGTATGAAATTATGGCAGTTCCCCGCTGGCGTATTACTAGCGGTTGCTTTGGTTGGGTGTAATGCCAAAGGTGCTGAGGTAGTAGATACTCAGGTGGGAAAGATTGAAAATCCAATGAAACGGTCTTTTGTTGAAGGTAATATTAATATACTACAGCGTATAGCATTGCCAGCAGATGCTGTTCTGACAGTGGCATTATCTGATGTATCTTTAGCTGATGCACCTTCAGTTACTCTGTCTCAGAAGGTAGAGCGTTTAGGTGGGAAACAATCACCTTTCCATTTTGTTTTGCCTTATCAGCCAAACAAAATTAAGCCGAATGCACGCATTGTTGTCAGAGCTTCTGTTTCGCTGCATAGCCGCTTGATGTTTGTTACAGATACCGCATATGAAGTGATTAATAATGGGAAGACTAAAGATGTCGAAATTACGTTGAAAGCCGTTAAATAATACATTTCCTTATTGTATTGATTTGCAATGTGCAATAAATCAGCATTCGGGTCTGCCTGTCTTGCTATTTAAGTAGGTATGAATGATAATGGCACCGCTTTAGAGTTAAAGCAACACGTCACAATGGGGGCTCTGTTGGTTCTCCCGCAACGCTAACTTGTTAACTTGGTCAGGTCCGGAAGGAAGCAGCCATAGCAGGGGATGTGTGTGCCGGGATGCCGCTGGCAGAGCCCTCGCCAATTTCATCGGTAACCTAATAAGCCGATAGCACTTTACCGGCTCGGATCACTTTCTATCTGATAAAGACTATCTTAGCGAACATATTTCCATACTGAAGGTGGAATTCTGTCATACAGTTTATTCATGGTCAGCTCAGCCAGGCGGTGATCCGCAGCAGAGTAGAATAGTTCAAGTTCATCTCCTGAAAGTTCATACTTGTTCTTTTCAATCACACGTTCCAGTGTATCAATCGTGGTGCATTTTCTTAAACGCATCAGATAATCAGTTTTAGTCATAATCGCCTTTCTTATTTAACATATATAAAAAATTATTGAGGGAAATATCCAATCAAATTTTGCTCAAGGAGCAATTTAAATCCTGTAACAGGACGCTGGTTAAGCGTTCATTAGTTTTTTTACCATTCCATAAGTTTATACCCGTCATCTTTCAAGTTGCCTCTTTGTTGGCTGCACTCACTCACCCCGGTCACATAGTTATCTATGCTCCCGGGGATTCGTTCCCTTGCTGCCGCGATGCATCTTGAAATCCATTGGGTATAGAAACGCTAATCTTAATTTGTTTCCAAACAAAGCATAACTCTATGTATTATCAATACATTTATCAATTCAAGTGAGAAGACTGAAATCATCAGAATATTTTATTTTAAAGTACCAAACGAAAGTTGATATGTATTCAATCTATTTGTTTAGCTTTAAAATCTCCTGAGATGTAGAAGCTATTTCCACAACCAGTCTCATCTCTGTGTACTCTGCACTAGAAGTGCTTCTTGCCTTAGATTTTCACATAAGCATTCTAATTCATCAATATTATGTCATCTTGAGTGAATATTCATCCATGCTATGTTGATCTTGCTGTATATGCCATTACTTAATTTTTCGAGTTAAACACTAAGCATATACACGTATTATAAATTTTTTCGAGAGATTATTATTATGTATCTATAATCGTTCTTTGGGATTATTTATCTTTTCTACAGATGGCTCTGATTTGCTTCTAGTAAATCAGAATCAGCTCTTAACAAAATTCATACCTTAACTCAATAAACTATAAATAGCGGCTAGTATGTGTGAGTTAATATGTAGGTTTATATAAAACAGTATTTCCCTCAGATACCAGTAATGGCAGATTATAGCCTGATGGCTACAATAATCAATGAATATAACATCATTATTACATAAGTCACTATGTGCTGGTATTGTTTTTTGTCATTTAGTGTAAAAAAAGATAAAGTAATTTTTGTCCGACAACTTTCATATTAATTTTATTAAAGTTACTAATGCTTGGATTTTTAAAGCTATTTCATACTCATAAGTGGTGATTATAATTAAATTTAAACGAAATTACTTAAATATTAAGCGGATAGATTAATGATCAGAATCTTGTCAAATGTAAGCAACGATTATATTTAAGAAGGCCGATTTGACGGCCTTCTGGTTATTGTTGGTAGCATTTAATGAGATTCTGATGCGAGTTCAATCTCCTCCGCTTTCTTACTGAAACGTCGTCTTATAACCACAAAGAATACCGGCACGAAAAAGATGGCTAGCGAGGTTGCTGCAATCATTCCGCCTAATACCCCAGTACCCACTGCGTTTTGAGAGCCAGATCCCGCACCATTACTCAGTACTAGGGGGATAACACCTAACATAAATGCTAATGATGTCATTAGGATTGGGCGAAGACGCATTCTTACCGCATCTAGCGTAGCTTCTATCAACCCCTTGCCCTCTTTTTCCATCAAGTCCTTGGCGAATTCAACGATGAGTATCGCGTTCTTAGCCGACAAACCGATAGTGGTCAACAAGCCAACTTTAAAGTAAACATCGTTATCTAAACCGCGGAATGTTGTTGCTAACAAGGCTCCAACGATACCTAATGGTACTACTAGCATAACTGAGAATGGAATTGACCAGCTTTCATACAGTGCAGCCAGACAGAGGAATACTACTATCAATGATAATGCATATAGAGCTGGAGCTTGATTACCAGACAGGCGTTCCTGATAGGACATACCTGTCCAGTCGAAACCGATTCCATTTGGTAACTGCGATGCTAATTCTTCCATCAAAGCCATTGCATCACCGGTACTTTTACCAGGGGCTGCTTCACCCAATATTTCCATGGATGGTAAACCGTTATAGCGTTCCAGACGTGGTGAACCGTAGGTCCAGGGTTCTTTGGACGTATCTGTAAAGGCAGAGAATGGAACCATTTCACCCTGTTTATTACGGACATACAGCTTGTAAATATCACTTGGTAGCATACGATAAGGAGCTTCCGACTGAACGTAAACTTTTTTGACTCGACCGCGATCGATAAAGTCGTTTACGTAATTACTGCCAAACATCGTGCTGAGTGTAGAGTTGATATCCACGATGGAAACACCGAGAGCTTCAGCTTTTTCCTGATCGATTCTGATCCGATATTGAGGGGTATCTTCCTGACCATTAGGACGAACACCTACTAACATATCTGGATGCTGTTGTATCATGCCAAGTAATTGGTTACGGGCTTCTGTCAGTTTGTCATGTCCAAGGTTTGCTTTATCAATTAATTCAAAATCAAAGCCAGTTGCTGAACCTAACTCTACAATTGCCGGGATGTTAAACGCAAAAACCATACCTTCTTTGATTTTCTGGAAGTGAGCACTAGCCCTGGCAACAATAGCAGGTACTTTGTTTTCAGCACCTGGACGTTCACCCCAGTCTTTCAGGCTTATAAATCCCAACCCCGTGTTTTGACCTTGCCCACTAAAACCAAAGCCACTGACGGTAAATACAGAAACCACACGATCTTTTTCTTCTGTATTGAAGTAATCGCTTATTTTATCTAGAAC
Organism: Photorhabdus sp. RM96S; assembly: GCF_042879335.1. NCBI lineage: Bacteria > Pseudomonadati > Pseudomonadota > Gammaproteobacteria > Enterobacterales > Morganellaceae > Photorhabdus > Photorhabdus sp. RM96S. The sequence continues at coordinate 54,857 of NZ_JBHFKT010000001.1, forward strand.
TTTTTCTGTTTGTTCCTGTGTCGCCCCCGCAGGTAATTGAACCATTGTCAGCAATACTCCCTGATCTTCTTCGGGAAGAAAAGAGGATGGTAAACGTGTGAACATGACGGCCATACCCGCCACCAGGAATACATAAATTACCAGATAACGGCCTGTATTGCGTAGAATACGACCAATGCTGTCAGTATAGTGGTGGGTACTTTTGTCAAATATGCGGTTGAACCAGCCAAAGAAGCCGGTCTGCTTACCGTGGCTACCTTTGGCAATAGGTTTCAACATGGTGGCACATAGAGCTGGTGTCAGGATTAGTGCTACCAGCACAGACAATACCATTGCAGATACGATAGTGATCGAGAATTGACGATAAATTGCACCGGTTGAACCACCGAAGAAGGCCATTGGGATAAATACAGCAGACAGTACCATTGCAATACCAACTAGGGCGCTTTGGATTTGTCCCATTGATTTCTTGGTTGCTTCTTTCGGCGATAGACCTTCTTCCTGCATAACACGTTCAACGTTTTCTACAACAACAATGGCATCATCTACCAATAAGCCAATGGCGAGAACCATAGCAAACATGGTTAATGTATTTATTGAATAGCCAAATGTAGCGAGTATTGCAAATGTTCCTAAGAGTACGACTGGAACCGCAATGGTTGGAATGAGTGTTGCACGGAAATTTTGGAGAAATAGATACATTACCACGAACACCAGCATGATGGCTTCAACCAGTGTTTTTACCACTTCGTTTATAGAGATTTTAACGAATGGTGTGGTGTCATATGGATAGACGATTTTCAGCCCGTGAGGGAAGAAAGGTTCCATATTTTTTAGCGCTTCTTTTACTGCTTTGGATGTATCCAAAGCGTTAGCGCCTGTCGCTAGTTTGACACCGATACCCGCAGCAGGTTTTCCATTATAGCGGGCAATGATGTTGTAGCTTTCTGCACCTAGTTCCACCTTTGCTACATCTTTCAGACGGACCTGAGAACCGTCAGTATTGACACGCAGAAGAATATTGCTGAACTCTTCCGGTGAGGTTAGACGTGTTTGAGCAATGATCGACGCATTCAAGCGTTGACCTGGAACCGGAGGGGTTCCCCCTAATTGACCAGCAGCTATTTGGTTATTTTGTGCTTTGATGGCATTTATTATATCCAGAGTCGTCATTTTGTAGTTAATGAGCTTGTCAGGATTTAACCAGATACGCATAGCATACTGGTTACCAAAAAGCATTGTATCACCCACACCAGTTACACGGCTCAGAGGGTCTTTGACGGTTGCACCAACATAGTCAGAGATATCGTCTTGTGACATAGAGCCATCTTCAGAGATGAATCCGGCAACCATCAAGAAAGAGGACGTGGACTTATCTACACGTATACCTTGCTGTTGCACTTCTTGTGGTAACAGAGGCATAGCGAGTTGTAGCTTGTTTTGTACTTGTACCTGTGCAATATCGGGATCAGTACCGGCCTCAAAGGTTAGTGTAATATTCATGTTTCCAGCAGAATCACTGTCGGAAGACATATAAACTAGGTTATCGATACCATTCATGTTCTGTTCGATAACCTGTGTCACTGTGTTTTGCACAGTAGTGGCATCTGCGCCGGGATAAGTTGCAGAGATAGAAATCGCCGGTGGTGCAATAGTAGGGTATTGCGCTACGGGTAATTTCATAATTGCCAGCAGGCCAGCCAGCATGGTGATAATTGCGATTACCCATGCAAAGATTGGCCGATCTATAAAAAATTTAGGCATGAATCACTGACTCCTATGACTCCTAAATTAAGACTTTTTCGCAGGTTCAGCTTGGTTCGCAGCAGATTTTGCATTTAAGTCCACTTCTTCTGCTTTAACCGGGATGCCGGGTTTAATTTTTTGCAAACCAGTAACGATAACCCGATCACCTGCTTTTAGACCGGAAGCTACTAGCCATTTATCACCAATAGTTTGGTTGGCAGTGATAATGCGCGGTTCGACTTTTTCGTCTGCACCAACCACCATGACAGTAGCTTCACCACGAGGTGTACGGGTAACTCCTTGCTGAGGAACCAGTATTGAATCCTGGCGAATACCTTCTTCCAGTTTTGCACGAACAAACATACCTGGAAGCAGCTCTTCATTCGGGTTAGGGAATATTGCACGGATAGTGATAGAGCCCGTTGTTTCATCTACAGTAATATCAGAGAATTCCAAATAACCTGTTTCACTGTAGTTTTTACCATTTTCCATGATCAGGTGAACTTTAGCCTTATTGTCCCCTTTCTGTACAATACCTTTGGCGATTTCATTTTTAAGACGCAGATAATCATCACTTGACTGAGTGACATCCACATAAATCGGATCCAGTTGTTGAACAGTTGTCAGTGCTGTTGGTTGACCAACAGAAACTAGAGCACCTTCAGTTATAGTAGATTTACCGGAACGACCACTAATCGGTGCTGTAACTTTGGTATATGCCAAATTGATACGGGTGGTCTCTACGGCCGCTTTTGCTGCCTGTACTATAGCATTCGCTTGTGCATAGTCGGCACTGGCTTTATCAAATTCCTGTTGACTAACATAGTTTGTACCTAACAGTGATTTATATCGGTTCACTGTCAAGCGTTCGATCTCTGCATTAGCCTGAGCTTTTGCCAAATCAGCTTTAGCTTTGTCATAGTCAGCTTGGTAAGTTGCTGGATCTATCTGATATAAAGAAGTGCCTGCTTTTACATCGCTACCTTCTTTATAATTTCGTTTCAGAATTATACCACTTACTTGTGGACGAACTTCTGCAATGCGGAAGGCTGATGTTCGGCCTGGAAGTTCCGTCGTGACCATCAGAGGTTCAGTTTTCAGCGTCACGATACCGACTTCAGGAGCCTGTTGGTTCCCAGCAACTTGCTGAGAGTCTTTGTCGTTACATCCTGAAAGAGCTAAGCTGCCTGAGAGTACCAGTACTGTAGCCAGAGGCAAAACTCCCCTGTTTATTCGCATAAGTAAACCTCAATATTTTTAGATGTTGACCCTTCAATCCGTAAAACCATTACTCCATTAATAACAGCATGCTATAATACAAACATACGTGAATGTATGTAAATCCATTTTAGGTTAAAATTAGAGTGTATGGCACGAAAAACTAAACAACAGGCTGAGGAGACCCGGCAACAGATTATAGACGCAGCTATAAAAGAGTTTTCTGAGCGCGGTGTCTCGGCTACTTCACTGACAGATATTGCCACAACGGCTGGAGTAACCCGAGGGGCAATTTACTGGCACTTTAAAAATAAAGTAGACCTGTTTTCCGAAGCTTGTAGAATAACAGATTCTAAGATTGACGAATTAGAGAAAGAGTATCAAGCAAAATATCCTAATAATCCACTCCTGATTTTAAGAACTTTAATCATCCATATCCTGACGTCGGTCACTGATGATCCGAAAAACCGGCTATTAATGGAGATTTTTTTCCACAAATGTGAGTTTGTTGGTGAAATGTCTGCCTTGGTGGAAGTCCGTCAGGAGCTGTGTGTTGCAGATTATGTTCGTATTGAAGCATCTCTTTCCGGCTGTATTGCGTCAGGTCAGCTTCCTTATAATCTTCATTTACGGCGAGCGGCTATCATGTTAAGAGGATTGATAACGGGCTTGTTGGAAAATTGGCTATTTGCACCAGATAGTTTTGATATTCAGAAGGAAGCCGAGTCGTTAGTGGATAGTTTTATCGATATGCTTAAATATAGTGAGCATATGAAAGTCACTGAAAAATGAAGAACCAGAATATAGAGGAAAATTAAGGTGAATTCTATTTTGGTAATTGCTAACAATGTGGCTAATGGCAAAAAGTCATTATCTTATGCTCTTTGTTTATCTGCTGATTAAATTCGGAAAGAGAACGGATAACCATCTATGTTGGAAATACGAAATGTGACGCATGCCTATGGCGAGCGAGTAATATTGAAAGAATTAAATTTGCAGCTTAAGGAAAAACGCATTGCCATCGTAGGTAGTAATGGTTGCGGCAAAAGTACATTCGCACGCCTTCTTAATGGATTGTTGGTACCGAAAAGTGGTGATGTTTTGGTAGATGGTCTGAATACCAGAACGGAAGGTAAAGCGATCCGACGTAAGGTTGGTTTCGTATTTCAAAATCCTGACAATCAGATCGTTTTTCCAGTCGTTGAGGAAGATTTAGCTTTTGGCATGAAAAATCTCGGGTTTACCAAGGATAAGATTCGACAAAGAACGCAGGAGGCCCTTTCACGCTATGATTTACTCCAATTTAGGGAGCATCCTGCCCATCTTTTAAGTGGTGGTCAGAAACAACTCCTTGCGATTTCTGGTGTTCTTGTGATGGAGCCCGATTACATTATTTTCGATGAGCCTACAACCTTGCTGGATTTACGAAACAAGCGCCGTGTTGCCGAAGCAATTGATAACTTATCTCAAACTGTGATTGTAGTTTCTCATGACCTTGATTTTCTGGTGGGATTTGATCGTGTTCTGGTTTTTGATGAGGGTCGTGTCGTTGTTGATGACATCCCCTCTATTGCTATCCCTGAATACGTAAGGATGATGTTATGAGCCTATCTGGGTATAACCCTGGTTCATCATTTGTGCATCGAGTTAGCCCTGGGCTCAAAATTATTTCTTTGGTCATTTTGGGAACATTGCTTTTCGTTATTCCACGTATCGATCTTTCTGTTGCGGCATTGGCGGGCATCGTACTTTTATACTTGTTAGCTAAAATCTCATTAAAAACTGCTTGGATGCAATTACGGCCAGCGCTATGGATCATCGCACTTATTTTTATAGTCCAATTGCTTCTACACCACTGGACCGCAGGTGTACTTGTGGTAGTTCGTCTTGCCTCACTTTTATTGCTGGCCTCGCTGGTCACTCTTACTACTCGCTCTTCTGATATGATCGACGCATTGGAAAAGGGTCTTGGGTGGCTGTACTATCTTGGCATCAATCCTGGAAAAGTGAGTTTGGCTCTATCGCTTGCTTTGCGGTTTATCCCTGTTCTGGCGTCAATTACAGAAGAAGTACGGGAGGCGCAGAAAGCAAGGGGCCTTGATAAGAGTGTCATTGCAATTGCAGTTCCTGTTATTGTGCGGATGCTCAAAATGGCAGACGATATTTCTGCCGCTATTGAAGCGAGGTCCTATGATCCAGAATTTGACAGAAATAAATCAAGCAGCAAGTAAAACAGAGGTTGTGGCTTTATCGAAAAGAAAGGGGGATTAAATGTCTACCAAAGATATTGTTTATATAGCACTATTTGCCTCTTTAACGGTAGCACTGGGTTTATTTCCGCCACTGACACTTCCCGTTGTGGGCGTTCCGATAACAGCGCAGTCAATGGGAGCAATGCTTGCTGGTGCCATTATTGGTGCGAAACGGGGTGGATTAGCATTGTTGCTCTTTTGTGTGTTTGTTTCCGTTGGATTACCGGTAATGTCTGGAGGGCGGGGAGGATTAAGTGTATTTCTCAGTCCAAGTGGTGGCTTTATTTTGGCATGGCCGATTGCCGCTTTTGTTATCGGCTATTTGTATGAGAAAAATCTTGTAAAACTGAATATCTTTAAAGAAGCTGTATTTCTTGTCTTTGGTGGAATTATGGTTGTTTATGTAATCGGTATCCCGTGGATTGCCGTATTTGCTAATATCAGCACCTGGCAAGCAGCCGTAGGTTCAATTGGGTTCATACCGGGAGATATTATTAAAATCGTACTGGTTATTTTGATTGTGAAAACGGTTCGTCGGGCTTACCCCACTCTTGAACCGCGTTCTTAAGTGTCAGTTTTTGTCGTGGGTTGATGTTTGTTGGTGATTACCCAATAGTTACCGCTGAGTGTCATCATTGTGCCAATTATGGCCCAAATGGTTGGACGATAGCCTTCTGTAACGCTGGAGATCGTTAAGGCTACGAGTGGAACGAGAAGCATGGTATAAGCTCCTCGTTCAGCCCCCAAGCGACCAACAACGGCAAAGTAAGTTGTATACCCAATTACCGAAGGAAACAGGATCAAATAGAATAGAGATGTTGCATAGGCTGGTGATAGATCAAAATCAAACGTTTGCTTGGTCAAAAAGGCGTAGCTGAGCAAGAATATGGTGCCATATCCCATAGAAATCCCGGTCATTGGCAGAACAGTGGCACCTTTTCGCTGTAACTGAACTGCGGAAATGTTAGCAAATGAGAATGTCAGGGTTGCTGCGATTGCGTAACCGAATCCTGTCCAATTCCATTCATTATTTAAAAATTCTGGGCTAAAGACTAAAATTATCCCAGTTAGCCCAACTACAGCGCCTACCAGCACTGACCATGAAATCGATTGCCGTAGGAAGAGAATTGTATTTATGGAGTTGAATAATATGACTGAAGAGTAGGTAAGGGCGATTAAACCGGTAGTAATCAAGGCCGTAGCCTTGTAAATCATCAAGAATGTGACAGCGAATCCGAATGCTCCAAGTGCGGCAAAAGAGAGGTGCTCGCGCCAGGTGTGTGTAAGTCTTTCCCGTGAAATCACAGCAATCAGAAGTAGCAGTATCGACGCACACCCAAAACGATAAATCAGGGATATTACAGGTGAAACATCAGTTAATTGCAGTTTTGCTGCATACCACGATGTTCCCCCGGTGATGATCGTCACGACATATAGAGCAGCAGTGGAGCAAGAAGAGGAACTCTTCATATTCAGGTCCCAAGTGTTTCGCTGAGATGTATTACGACCATAAAATCAACTTCTTCTCATTTAATACACCGATGAAGGAGCCTGTTGCAATGCGATTGCCACTTGCAGGCAGGACAATATGAGGGTTAGTTGTGTTGAAAATGACGACTGAACCGACTTGAGGTCGAAAAGTGAAAGATTCGCAATTAACCAATAGAGCACTATCATACGGTTTGTATATTTTATCAATGGTAGTATTCTTGAATGGTTGGTTATAGATCACGGTTTCTCCTCCCTGAGAGGGAGATAAAATATAGAGGTTCCAAGCAAGCTGAGTTGATATATCTCCGACGACTAAATTTCCTTTCGCAAAAGTGGGTGCGTAATCTACATGTAGATCCGAGCCACCGGAGATAATTCGAACGATACCGGTAAAATAGGGACCGAACCCCGGTTCTTCTGCGACTGAAATGCTAAAATTTGTATCATGATTGATGTATTGCATGAACCGATCAACGGGATCAAAAGCTTGATTGATAATTTGGATGCGATCTTGCTCAGCTACGCTAACTTGAGAAAAATATTGCTCTTTTGGTTGATCACGATAATGAGCGAGTGTATTTCCCAAATAAAACCCCGGCCTTCCGAATTCATAGGGTTTTGCCTTCATGCTCAGTATTGCAGACGAAAGTTGTTCTGTTTCTTTTGGCGTTGCAAAATCATCTATCATCGCTGCTGGAATCTTGTTATCTATGATTGCCTGCAAGCTTTCTGATGATAATTTGACAAGCTCGTTTGATACCCACCGTGACGACATAATAGTCGATTCCTAGCCGATTTTCTTTATATTAGAAAAATTGATCTATTGATGGTCAGTATCAATCATATAGCATTGATTGTATAAAAATGCAACACTTGATCACATTCAGGAGCGTAACTCATGACAATATCCCTGAGAGGTCACCACCTCTTGTGTATTCTTACCTACGCGGGTAACGGATATTCCCCTAGTTTTGTTGAAAACTACAATAGGATTATTCCTCGAATTCTGGACGAAGATATCTTGATTGTGGCAGGACCGGATGACATATGTATTCCCTTGCTTGGAGAAGACAAACCTCATTGCTTTGGCGAGAGTGTTATTGTCCGGGATAGTCGAGCTTTGGAAGCAGTTAGCGCTCTTATGGGCCGATCAGTTGAGGTAGGTCATACGCTGAGGCTTGATGAAACCTATTTAAAACAGGCGCGATGGGCTTTCAATCGTGGGATCATAAGATCTGCTTGTATAGGCTGTGAATGGAAACCGCTTTGCACTCGAATTGCTGCGGATGATTATTCTTCAACGTTTCTTAAACGAAATAGTGGAAAGAGCGAGTGACGATATAAAGCCGTTTGAAATTTAGCAAAGGCTGATATTGATATGAATGTATGATCACATACTTAAGACAAACGTGAATCTTTTATAGTATCGATCAAGATATCTATTAAGGTGTTTGAAGTAAATCGTTCAATATTCCTTCGTCGACTGTGATTGCTTCGCTAATTTTGCTTGATAGTCGTGTTTGACTATTTCCAGTGCGGCGAGTGCGATTTCAGGAGCGATTTCATTGCATTCCAGTAAATAGATCAGATCAACAGCAAGTTGAACTTCGGGTGGTGCGTGTTCGACTGACATAAAGTATTCCTCATCTGAATCGTTAATCCATGTTCTCTTTGTATTCGATTGATTTTTCAATTCGTGTCAGAGATTGACGGCAACGTGTTAGTCTTCCGGCTAATGCCGCGATTTCTTTCTGTATTTTTTGTTGATGACTAAGTGTAGTTTGTTGATTCAATTTTAGCTCTCTATCATTGATCATTGCGAGCAGACGGCGTTCATAATCCTGATGTTCAGCCAGTTTGTGGTACAGGTCAGTAGCTTGTTGTTTATGTTCAAATCGGCTCTCTTTTTTTCTCAATGACTGGGTAGACAATTCACGCCTTAATGCTTCTATTTGGGCAACTAAGCGTTCAGTCAGAAATGCGACCTGTTCGGTTCGGTGATCCTGCACACACTCTTTGAGTTGTTCCATGTTGTGCCTAACTTCTTGTAGATAACCACGGAGTTTATCGCTGTGTCGGTTAAATAAAGCTTGATCAAACCGGGCAGTAGAGAATGGTGTGTCTGCTAATGGTGCTATCTCTTCCGCCAGTATATCGACCTGTTTTTCGAGTAAATTTAATAATGGCTGCGTATTCATTTATACCTTAAAATGGTTATGCCTTGCGAAGCAAAATTAATCTGGGACGACAAAAAGTAGGCTGGTGCGTGTTCATTAGTTGCTTTTTTCTATCAGTTTGAATAGATTTTAGCACCTTCGTGTTCTACTCATTGGCACCGATTATGACCGCAAATGCGCAGCAACTGCAATTTATTAAAGACAGTATTGAAACTATTCCTGATTATCCAAAACCAGGGGTTCTTTTTCGTGATATTACCACTTTATTGGATAACCCTCTTGCCTACCAGGCAACAATTGATCTTCTGGTGGAGCGATATCAGGACAAAGGCATCACAAAAATAGTTGGCACTGAAGCTCGCGGTTTTCTGTTTGGAGCCCCGGTTGCGTTACGCCTTGGTGTTGGTTTTATTCCTGTTCGTAAAGCGGGCAAACTACCTCGGGAAACATTGAGTGAAACGTACGATCTGGAGTATGGCACTGATACGTTGGAAATGCATAAGGATAGCGTAAGAGAAAACGATAAGGTGCTGGTTATTGATGATTTGCTGGCTACGGGTGGTACAGTTGAAGCCACTGTTCGTTTAATCCGTCGTTTAGGTGGTGAGGTTTCTGAAGCGGCTTTTGTTATTGGTTTGCTTGGCTTAGATGGTGTTGAGCGCCTGCAAAGACAAGGTGTAAGTAGTTTTACTCTACTTGAATTCCCAGATCATTAATCTGCTTATTTTTGTATTACTAACATATCGGCCTCGCTGTCTGTAGTGAGGCTGTGTTAGCATGATACCCAACTGTATTCGATTTTTCCGGTATCAATGAGCTATCAGGTACTTGCCCGTAAGTGGCGCCCACAAATATTTTCTGATGTAATTGGTCAGGAATATGTCCTGACTGCGTTAGCTAATGGTCTTGCCCATGGCCGGCTTCATCACGCCTATTTATTTTCTGGCACTAGAGGTGTTGGGAAAACAACGATCGCCCGTTTGTTTGCTAAGGGGCTAAATTGTGAAACAGGTATTACTGATAAGCCTTGCGGTAAATGTGTTAATTGCCTTGAAATTGAACAGGGGCGATTTGTCGATTTAATTGAAATTGATGCGGCTTCCCGTACTAAAGTTGAAGATACGCGTGAATTGCTAGATAACGTGCAATATGCTCCGGCTCGTGGGCGTTTTAAAGTCTACCTGATTGATGAAGTACATATGCTTTCCCGCCACAGTTTCAATGCATTATTGAAAACGTTGGAAGAGCCGCCTGAGCATGTGAAGTTTTTACTGGCAACGACTGATCCGCAAAAATTGCCAGTGACTATTCTTTCCCGTTGCTTGCAATTCCATCTCAAATCGCTGGATATTGGTCAAATAAGCGATCAGCTTGAGCGTATTCTTAAAGCTGAACATATAGAGAGTGATAACCGCGCTCGTCAGCTATTGGCTCGTGCTGCTGATGGCAGCATGCGTGATGCATTGAGTCTGACAGATCAGGCTATTGCTATCGGACAAGGCTTGGTGACAACTGAAATAGTCAGCTTGATGCTAGGAACTTTAGATGATGAACAGCCGTTATCAATTATTGAAGCATTGATTCGAGCTGACGGTCAGCAGGTTATGGCATTGGTGGAACAAGTTGCTTCACGGGGGGTTGATTGGGAGGATTTGCTAGTAGAAATTCTTGCATTGCTGCATCGTATTGCAATGCTCCAGCTGTTACCTTCTCAGCCAGAAATCGCTTCTTCATCAATTGAAGGCCGTTTGCGGATATTGGCAAAAGCTGTTTCACCGGAAGATTTGCAACTTTATTATCAAACTTTGCTGATTGGTCGTAGGGACTTACCGTATGCACCGGAGCGCAGGATGGGTGTTGAAATGACGCTGTTCAGAGCCTTGGCATTTCATCCGAAAACAGTTATTGAAGAGGTTGCGGCACCGGTGGTACATCCTGCGGTTATACCATCAGTTACAGCACAGCCGAAACATAGTGATCAGGGAGATGTGCCACCTGCTAATTATATTAATGAATTGGCACAATTGGATAGAACTTCTCAGTCGGAACCCCAGATACCTCAGGCGCTTGCATCAAGCCCAACAGCGCAGTTGCTGAAAGCAAGGAATGTGTTATCCCGACAGCAAGAGCAAACGTCAACAAAAAAGCCTGAATCAGCTACGCCTGTTAAGATGAAGTCAGCAACGTCAGCATTGGAACGGTTTGCCGCAGTGTCAGGACAGCGACCTCAGTCATCAATAGATAAAAAACAGGAAAACAAGCCTGAGAAAAAAGAAGCTTACCGTTGGCGTGCCAAGAATATTGAGGAGAAAACAGAAACTCATGTGGCCACACCAAAGGCTTTAAGAACAGCTTTGGAACATGAGAAAACACCAGAACTGGCAGAGAAATTAACGGAAGAATCTAAACAGAGAGATGCATGGGCCGCAGAAGTTGGTAAACTTAAAATTCCTAAACTGGTGCAGCAATTGGCATTAAATGCATTCAAAGAGCAGGTTAGTGAAAATAATATCCGTTTACATTTGCGTTCGAGCCAGCGTCACCTTAATTCCGCTTTCGCACAAAAGTCATTAGCGGGGGCTTTAAGCGAATTGTACGGCGTAACAGTTGAATGCAGTATTATTGAAGATGATAATCCTGCGGAGAAAACTCCGCTGGAGTGGCGACAAGCCATTTATGAAGAGAAATTGGCACAAGCTCGCCAATCAATTATTGCGGATAAAACTATTCAAACATTGCGGCAGGTATTTGATGCTGAATTGGACGAAGACAGTATCCGACCGATTTAACCATGCTGCAATCTGTACCTTGTTGTACGATGTAGCCATAGCGAAGAGAGAAATCTATGTTTGGTAAAGGTGGTTTGGGCAATTTGATGAAACAGGCCCAGCAAATGCAGGACAAAATGCAGAAAATGCAAGAAGAGATCGCCAATCTAGAAGTGACGGGGGAATCGGGAGCAGGTCTGGTTAAAGTGACTATCAATGGCGCTCATAATTGCCGTCGTGTTGAGATCGATCCAAGCCTGATGGAAGATGACAAAGAGATGTTGGAAGACCTGATTGCTGCCGCATTCAATGACGCAGCCCGTCGTATTGAAGAAACACAGAAAGAGAAAATGGCAGGCATTTCCAGTGGGATGCAATTGCCACCAGGCTTTAAGATGCCATTCTGATGCAAACCAGTCCTCTCCTTGAATCCTTGATGGAAGCATTACGCTGTTTGCCAGGGGTTGGCCCTAAGTCTGCACAGCGGATGGCTTTTCATCTGCTACAGCGTGATCGCAGTGGTGGAATGCGTTTGGCTCAGGCATTGACCAGATCAATGTCAGAAATTGGACACTGCAAATATTGCCGGACTTTTACCGAACAGGAACAGTGCACAATTTGTGCTAATCCACGCCGTCAACAAAATGGTCAAATCTGTGTGGTTGAAAGTCCAGCGGATATTCATGCTATTGAACAAACTGGGCAGTTTGCCGGAAGTTACTTTGTATTGATGGGGCATTTATCCCCATTAGATGGCATTGGTCCAATGGATATTGGTTTAGATCGTCTTGAGGACCGTCTCTCCACTGAGGAGATTTCAGAGGTGATTCTGGCGACTAATCCGACAGTGGAGGGAGAGGCCACTGCCAATTATATCGCAGAGATATGCTTTCAGTATGGTGTAACAGCAAGCCGTATTGCTCATGGTGTGCCGGTTGGTGGTGAACTTGAGATGGTAGATGGTACAACATTGTCCCATTCACTTGCTGGGCGGCAGAAGATTACTTATTAATCTTCTGTTAATGCCTTACGGTTTTGTCGAGTTGTGACCGAATAGTGTTGTAGTCTGGTTAGGGCAAGTCGTAAAGGTTTTGAGGCGCTACATTCTATGTGGCGCATGCCTTTTAGTTCATTCTGCTATGATCAAAAGTTACTTCATAATTCTTTTGGATAATCAAACTTGAAATTCAACTTATTTATCCCCATCTGCATATTATCGTCTGATTTTGTCTGTCTGAACTGGATTTAGATTGAGGTAATAAATGAGTATGAAAGGTCAGGAAACCCGTGGATTTCAGTCTGAAGTAAAACAACTTCTGCAATTAATGATCCATTCACTCTATTCCAATAAAGAGATTTTCCTTCGTGAACTAATCTCAAACGCTTCCGATGCTGCTGACAAATTACGTTTCCGCGCATTATCTGTTCCAAAACTTTATGAAAATGATGGTGAACTACGCGTTCGTCTTTCTTTTGATAAAGAAAAGAGAAGCATTACGATTAGTGATAATGGCATTGGTATGACTCGTGATGAAGTTATCGATAATCTTGGAACAATCGCTAAATCAGGAACAAAAGCTTTTCTGGAATCTATTGGTTCAGATCAGGCTAAAGACAGCCAGTTAATTGGTCAGTTTGGTGTTGGGTTTTACTCTGCATTTATTGTGTCTGATAAAGTCACTGTACGTACTCGTGCTGCTGGCGCTTCAATTGATCAGGGCGTATTCTGGGAATCTGCTGGTGAAGGTGATTACACGATTGCCGATATTGAAAAAGAAACCCGTGGTACAGAGATCACCCTTCATTTACGTGAAGGAGAAGATGAATTCCTGAATGACTGGCGTTTGCGTTCTGTTATCAGTAAATACTCTGACCATATTGCCTTGCCGGTTGAAATTGAAACCAAAAATAAGAGCGAAGAAGAGGGTGAAGAGGATACAGTAACTTGGGAGAAGATTAATAAAGCTCAAGCTTTATGGACTCGTGGTAAATCTGAAATTACAGATGAAGAGTATAAAGAGTTCTACAAACATATTTCTCATGATTTTACTGATCCGCTGATCTGGAGCCATAACCGCGTAGAAGGTAAACAGGAATATACTAGCATGCTCTATATTCCATCTCAGGCTCCGTGGGATATGTGGAACCGTGAGCATAAGCACGGGCTGAAATTGTATGTCCAGCGTGTGTTTATTATGGATGATGCGGAACAGTTTATGCCGAACTATTTACGCTTTGTCCGTGGTTTGATTGACTCCAACGACTTACCGCTAAACGTTTCCCGTGAAATTTTACAAGATAATTCTATTACCCGTAATTTACGTAATGCATTGACCAAACGTGCATTACAGATGCTGGATAAACTGGCGAAAGATGATGCAGAAAAGTACCAGCAATTCTGGCAACAGTTTGGTCTGGTAATGAAAGAAGGCCCGGCAGAGGATAGTACCAACAAAGAAGCTATCGCTAAATTGCTACGTTTTGCTTCTACTCATAATGACAGCTCGGCACAAACAGTTTCTCTGGAAGAGTATGTTAGTAGGATGACGGAAGGTCAGGATAAGATTTACTACATCACCGCAGACAGTTATGCTGCGGCGAAAAACAGTCCTCATCTGGAGTTGTTCCGTAAGAAAGGTATTGAAGTTCTGTTACTGTCAGATCGCATTGATGAATGGATGATGGGATACCTCACTGATTTTGATGGTAAAAAATTCCAGTCAGTCAGTAAAGCCGATGAATCCCTGGATAAACTGGCAGATGAAAACAAAGCCGAACAGGAAGAAATTGAAAAGCAGCTGGAGCCGTTTGTTGAGCGTGTAAAAACATTGCTTGGTGATCGAGTAAAAGAGGTTAAATTGACTCACCGTCTGACTGATACTCCAGCAATTGTCACAACAAATGTGGATGAAATGAGCACGCAGATGGCGAAATTGTTTGCTGCGGCTGGTCAACAGGTGCCGGACGTTAAGTACAATTTTGAGCTGAATCCTGATCATCAGTTGGTAAAACTGGCTTCTGATATCAGTGATGAAGTTCAATTCGCGGATTGGATTGAACTGTTGCTTGATCAGGCATTGTTTGCTGAGCGTGGCACGTTGGAAGACCCAAATCAGTTTATTCGCCGTATGAATCAGCTATTGTTGTCTGAGAAAGCTTGATTTAATCATTTTTTGGTGACGATTGGAAACCACGCCTATGAGATGGGCGTGGTTTATTTTTACAGAAAAATATCACGAAATCGTTTACCTGTTTCCTTGAGCGAACCCCATGCTAAATGGTATGGTGGCTCGTTTTCTCAAAATATAAAAACTAACTAGCAAGGGGATTTACGCAATGCGTATCATTCTGCTGGGCGCTCCGGGCGCCGGTAAAGGGACTCAGGCGCAATTTATCGTGGAGAAATATGGGATACCTCAAATTTCTACTGGTGATATGTTGCGTACTGCGGTTAAGGCTGGCACAGAATTGGGTTTAAAAGCAAAAGCGCTGATGGATCATGGTAAGCTGGTTACTGATGAACTGGTTATTGCTTTGGTCAAAGAGCGCATCAAACAAGATGATTGCCGCAATGGTTTCTTGCTGGATGGGTTCCCCCGTACTATCCCCCAGGCTGATGCAATGAAAGAAGCGGGTATTAATGTTGATTATGTCTTGGAATTCGATGTTCCCGATGAACTCATTATTGAACGTATCATTGGACGCCGTATACATGCGCCATCTGGCCGTGTTTATCACATTAAATTTAATCCGCCAGCAGTGGAAAACAAGGATGATGTTACGGGTGAAGAGTTGACTGTTCGTAAAGACGATCACGAAGATATCGTGTGTAAACGTTTAGTTGAATACCATCAGCAGACAGCACCTTTAGTATCCTACTATCAAAAAGAAGCAGAGGCAGATTATACCAAATATTTTAGAATTGATGGTACTCGTAAGGTATCTGAGATTAGTGAAGAATTATCTAAAATTTTGGATTAATCAACCTGAATGATTCTTAGAGGGCGACTAATAAGTCGCCTTATCCTATATTATTTATTTACTGTATCAGGTAAATTAGTCGATTTTTCCTCATTGTTTTCGTAGATAAACATGATTTTCATCTGTATTTTATTATGCTAGGGTTTTCACTAGCGAAACAATGAAGGATCGACATAATGAACAACGGTAAATTTGGTGTTTTATTAGTTAATCTTGGCACTCCTGATAAACCGACAACTGCGGCTATAAGACGTTATTTAGCTGAGTTTCTTAGCGATAAAAGAGTCATAGATTTATCTCGATTTATCTGGAAGCCAATATTATATGGTTTTGTTTTGCCTTTCCGTTCCTCACGTGTAGCAAAGTTATACCAGAAAATTTGGACTGATGAAGGTTCTCCTCTATTAGTACATGGCCGTCGGCAACAGAAATTACTGGCAGAAAGACTTGCTGACATACCTGTTGAACTGGGAATGAATTACGGTTCTCCATCTCTTGAACAAGCGATTGACAACTTACTTAAGCAGAATGTTGAGCAGCTGATTGTTTTACCACTTTATCCCCAATATTCTGGTTCCTCATCTGCGGCTGTATTTGATGGTGTCAGTCTGGTATTGCAAAAATACCGAACTATTCCTGGAATTCACTTTATTCGTAGTTATGCTGATCATCCGGCTTATATTTCTGCACTGAAAGAAACTATTGAGCAGAGTTTCGATAAGCATGGTCAACCAGACAGATTATTGCTTTCCTATCATGGCATTCCGCAGCGTTTTGTTGATACGGGCGATATTTATGCTGAGCAGTGTAAGTTAACAACACGATTGCTAAAGCAAGCAATTAATTATCCGGCAGAGCAGGTAATGATGGCTTATCAATCACGTTTCGGTCGTGAGCAATGGTTGACACCATACGTAGATCAAACGATGCAAACTCTACCTAATCAGGGAATAAAACATATTCAGGTACTTTGCCCTGGTTTTTCGTCTGATTGTCTGGAAACGCTGGAAGAGATAAAACAGCTAAATAAAGAGATGTTTCTTAATGCAGGTGGGGAAAAATTTGAATATATTCCGGCGCTTAACGACAACGCTAGTCATATTTTACTACTTGAAGAGTTGGTCAACGGGTTTGTCAGAAACAGGAATGAATAGTGATAGGATTAATCTATCATTAGGGTTCATTGGCTTTTTAAGGTATATTGCTACACGGATGCCAGCCTAGTGGAACTGCCATACTTGTTTCAGAGTAAATGGGAATTAACCTATAGGCCCAGTGGGATGATGTTTTGTATATCAATTAGTAACAGCATATTTGAATTTGGATATAAATAATGAGTAATAAACCGATTAAAAGCACTAATTTCAGTGAAGAATATTTTAATTATCACAATTCAAAACAAGATGATGAAATTGATTTGTTTGAGTTATTCTCTGTTTTATTTCAATCAAAGTTATTGATTATCACTATTACTATCCTTTTTGCTGTTATCGGCTTTGTAGCAGCATCTTTGATGCCACAAAAGTGGAGCAGTTCTGCTTCTATTGTTAAGCCTCAACTTGAAGAGATACAACCACTTAGAGATCTCCTGACTAAGTTAGAGGTTTTAAGTTTACAACCATCAGTAACTTCATCGTCACTGTATAATAATTTTTTAAATAATTTTAATTCACGGGTTTTGCGTGAAGAATATCTGGTTAATACAGAATATTTTAAAAATCTGGTGGCTGAATCAGGTGATCATTCACCATTTGCAAAAAGAAAACTTATTGAAAAGATTGTGAATGATAATATTTCATCTTCTTCAAAAGCGGAAAAAGATGATGAAAACGGTGAAACTAAATTGACCTTCAGTGCCGAAACCGCAGAAGATGCATATAATCTGTTAAATGGCTATATTGACTATGCGTCGTCTGTTGTCCATGAACAGGTGAAGAGTGAATTAAGTGATATAGTAAAACAAAAGCTTAATTACTCTGAAGGTTTGTATAACGTTGATTTAAACCGTGTGAATAATATACAGGAAGCTAATATTGAGCGATTGAAACATGCATTATCTATCGCTAATTCGGCAGGAATTAAAAAGCCTATTTCCAGTGAAGGAGCAATGATCAAAGACGATCCAGATTATTCCATTGCTTTGGGGGCTGATGCATTACAACGTAAGTTGCAAATTACAGAGGAGATAAAAGATCCCACCTTGATTGATGCTGACTTACGTAACCGTTTGTTCTATATAGAAGAGCTGAAAGCACTTAAAGTAGATAAAGTTAACTTCCAACCATTTAGATATATGCAGGCTCCTTATGAGCCGACAGCGAAAGATTCACCGAAGCGTCTACTTATCTTAATGGGCAGTGCTTTTCTTGGGCTGATCTTGGCTGTGGTGTCTGTTCTAATTCGTCATATGGTACGTAGTCGTCAGCAAGCGGCTTAAGTTTTCCTTGGCAGTAAATGTCGTAGTGACATTTGCTGCCTGTCAGTTTTTATTGTGCTAATATGCTGCACCTTTTGGCGTTATAGCATCAATCAAAAATGAAATTCCCTGGTAAACGTAAATCAAAACACTATTTTCCCGTCAGTCTGCGTGATCCTTTACTCCAGCCAATTAAAGAGATGATGGATGGTGAGAATAACCGAGCTTATATCGTTGGTATCGATCAGACATTAGTGGATATTGAGGCGAAAGTAGATGAAGATTTTATCCAGCGCTATAACCTTAGCCAAGGGCATTCATTAGTTATTGAAGATGATGTAGCTGAAACCTTGTATAAAGAACTTACTGATAATAATCTTATTAGCCACGAATTTGCTGGTGGCACTATTGGTAATACTTTACATAATTACTCAGTTCTTGCCGATGATCGTTCCGTCTTACTGGGTACTATGTGTAGTAATATTCAGATTGGCGGTTATGCTTACCGCTACTTATGTAACACGTCTAGCCGTACTGATCTGAACTATTTACAGGGAGTGAGCGGAGCAATTGGTCGCTGTTTTACATTAGTAACGGAAAATGGTGAGCGGACTTTTGCCATCAGTCCTGGGCAAATGAATCAACTTAAACCGGAAAGTATTCCTGAGAAGATTATTGCTGAAGCTTCTGCTTTGGTATTAACTGCTTACTTGATTCGTTGTAAACCGGGAGAACCAATGCCAGAAGCAACCATGAAAGCTATCGAATATGCTAAAAAGCATAGTGTACCTGTGGTTCTGACGCTAGGGACGAAATATGTTATTGCTGATGATCCACAATGGTGGCGTGATTTTCTGGTTGAGAATATTTCGGTTCTGGCAATGAATGAAGATGAAGCTTATGAGCTTACTGGTTTCAGTGATCCACTATTGGCTTCGGATATAGCACTAGATTGGGTCGATTTAGTTTTGTGTACCGCAGGTCCGGCTGGATTATATATGGCAGGTTATACGGAAAAAGATTATATGCGTCAGACAACCCATCCATTGTTACCGGGTGCTATTGCTGAATTTAACCGTTATGAGTTCAGTCGTGCTATGCGTAAATCTGATTGTCAAATCCCGATGAAAGTTTATTCCCATATTGAACCTTATATGGGGGGACCAGAAAAAATCATGAATACCAATGGGGCAGGTGATGGTGCTTTATCTGCTTTGCTGCATGATATAACGGCCAACAATCACCACAGAATGAATGTGCCTAATTCCAGTAAACATATCCGTACTTATCTAACATATTCATCACTTGCTCAGGTATGTAAATATGCCAACAGAGTTAGCTATCAGGTATTGAGTCAGCATTCCCCACGATTAAGCCGTGGTTTGCCCGAAAAAGAAGATAGTTTGGAAGAATCTTACTGGGAACGATAATTTTAAAATTTCGGCACCGTATAAATTAATGAGGTGCCGAAATTTAGCTATAAAATCATTTATTAAGATTGTAAATGGTAGTTAGAGTTTATTTTATTAATAGCAATGATTTTTGTCGAATTTATAAAAGGCAAAGTATCTTATTCTTATTTATACCCGTCATCTTTCAAGCTGCCTCTTTGTTGGCTGCACTCACTCACCCCGGTCACATAGTTATCTATGCTCCCGGGGATTCGCTCCCTTGCCGCCGCGATCCATCTTGAAATCCATAGGGTATATATATCTGTTTAAATAAATTCAAATAATATTTAAAAATGTCCTAGAATAGAATATTTATATGACTAAGATAACAATAATATGCAAATTGAATTCTCTGTTTGTTTTTTCTCTTTTAATTATCATTTTGTTTTATATATGAAAATTCCACATGGAGGCGCATTGATAATATAGTTAGATCCCGCTAAAATCACCAATCCGGTTCATGCTGATTTGATTATTTACCTCATTTTCTGTTTATTCTAGTAGGGCTTAGCTAAAGGAAGAATTTGGACTAAAATCACAATTTTTAAAAATATTGAAACTGATTTTTCAATTGTTGATTCTACTAATTATAATCAAGATGATTGGCTAAAGAATACTCCTTTATTAGTAATATACTGAAATGATACTCGCTGTGTATTGAAATGATATTCTTTATATATTGAAATGATATCGACCATATATAGAAATGATATTAGTTATATATGGATTGGAGCTGCTATATTTTAGGAGTATTCCCGAAGTTAATACGGAATTTCATATTTTTTGTATATTTTATTACTGAATTGGAGTTATTGAGATTACTAACATTGAGAGAAAAGACGAACCTAATAGCTATTAAGTGAAAGTAATGGTATTTAATGACCGTAACTTATTATTGTTAATTTAAAGAGATGGGGGGCGTGATGAAATTTTTTACTGAAAATTTCCTATTATATTTCAAATAATTAATTATTATGTATAACAGCCACTGAGGATACTATGAATAGTTACTACGATTATATAAGAATTGCCAGCATGGTGAGTATGGTCTTAATTATGCCGGGACCAACAAATACTCTTTTGGTATCATCTGGATATTCACATGGTTTTATTAGTACACTCAGGCTGATATTAGCTGAGGCATTGGGTTATATAATAGCAATTAGTTTGTGGGGGTTATTTTTATCTACAGTCTCTCATGCTTTCATATGGTTACTGGTTATCTTAAAGATGTGTGCTTCGACATACATTGCTTATCTAGCTTTTAAAGTTTGGCATTTCTCATTAGACAAGAACGTAGTAAAAATCCATTTTATCACGGTATTATTTGCCACGTTGCTTAATCCTAAGGCTTTTGTGTTTGCTACATATATATTTCCTCTTACTGCATTTACTTTGTGGTCAGAATACATCCCATGCATGACGGTTTTTGTTTGTGCATTATTACCCGTTTCCCTGATTTGGGTGGGGGTTGGGAAAATGCTATATGTAGGAAAGCTGGGAAAAGGAATTTTAAAACCCGATTTGTTTTATCGTCTTGCTTCTTTAGTGCTATGTGTTTTCTCTGTTTCAATGTTTTACACGTCAATGAAAGGTGTTTTATATCTTTGACGTAATCGGATATTTGATATTGTGCCCTCCCGACTGATTGGCTTTTTCATTAATAGTCTCATTAAGCTAATAGTGGTTGAAGGTAGCTTGGATTGTATATACCCTATGGATTTCAAGATGCATCGCGGCGGCAAGGGAGTGAATCCCCGGGAGCATAGATAACTATGTGACCGGGGTGAGCGAGTGCAGCCAACAAAGAGGCAACTTGAAAGATAACGGGTATAGAGTTTCCTTGTTGTAGCTGGGTAAATACCATGATCATGTTAAGCAACGCAAAAAATTCAATACATGGTATTTACCCGCTATTAATAAAAAATATTTACCTCAATGGGTTGCTGAATCTTGTTTTAAATGGGCTAAGGATTAATTGATAATCCGATTGATTTTTGTTGTACAGAATTGAGTAAAGCAATACTTCAACTGAAAGTTTTGTTCCCTCTGAGCCGTTCTTATCAATGATACTTAAGTGATAAGAACGGTTCATGATCCCTACTCGGCAAGGAATAGGGAATGATTCCATCAGCAGTCACTTTCCTCAAAGTAATGGCGAAAAAGGCGATGCTGGAGGTGGTTCAATCGAATAGCTTTGCTCACTGTTGGCGAATACAGTTGCCATTGTTTTAGCAATTTCATGCTCACCAATAATGACGTGGCTAGCTCCACGCTCTGTGATATAGGTAACTTCATCGTCATAGTCGGCTCGGACGATAATATTAATATCCGGGCGTGCTTCCCTTGCACAGGCGACAATCTCACCTGCTTCATAGCCATTAGGAATAGTCAGTAGGAGGGAGCAGGCGCAATCTAAGCGTGCCAGTGACATAATATCTTTGCTGGCAGCGTTGCCCATGATTGCACTAATACCTTGTTCACCGAGTTCCTCAAATTTGGCTCTGGTGTTTTCAATAACAACCAGAGGGATCTCTTTTTCCTGCAAGCGTTGGCATAGTAAGCTGCCGACACGCCCGTAGCCGACAACGATAGTGTGGCCGCAGATATCGACAGGAATTTGCGTCTCTTCTTCCAACGTTTCTTCCAGTAACTGTTCCTCAATAGTTTCTGTTTTTTCCAGATAGCGATCCAACAGACTAAATAGAACTGGATTTAGCATGATAGAAACAATCGCGCCAGCCAGAACAAGGTTACGGGCATTTCCATCAAGCAGGCCGAGTGCAACCCCAAGACCAGCCAGAATAAAGGCAAATTCACCGATTTGCGCCAGGCTGACTGAAATCGTTAACGCGGTCCGGCGTGAGTGGCCGAACATCTTTACAAGTAACATTGCCGCGGCGGACTTACCAATAATAATGATTGCCAACGTTGCCAATATCGATAGGGGCTGTTGAATGAGGACCATTGGGTCGAACAGCATGCCAACAGAAACGAAGAATAATACGGCGAAAGCATCTCTGAGTGGCAGCGTATCCTGGGCGGCACGGTGGCTTAGTTCTGATTCGTTTAATACCATACCGGCGAAGAACGCGCCTAGTGCGAATGAGGCATCAAACAGAGCAACGGCACCGTAAGCGATACCTAAGGCGATAACCAGTACAGCAAGGGTAAATAGTTCCCTGGAGCCGGTACTCGCGGTTTTTGCCAGTACCCACGGGATTAGACGGCGGCCAACAACAATCATCAGCAAGATAAAAGCGATAACTTTACCGATTGTCATGGCGAGCTCTATAATTAATTGCCCAATATTGGCTTCCTTATTACCAAGAATACCGGCAGCCGCGGGCAGTAATACCAGAGTCAGCACCATCGCTAGATCTTCGACAATCAGCCAGCCAATAGCTATTTGACCTCGTTGGCTATCGATTAGTTGGCGCTCTTCTAGCGCTCGTAACAGAACAACGGTACTGGCGGTTGATAGACAGAGACCAAAGACGATACCGCTAAATAATTCCCAACCCAGTATTGCTGATAGCCCTACTCCGAGTAGTGTCGCGACCAGTATTTGTGCAATAGCACCAGGGATAGCAATAGATTTTACTGCTAACAGATCTTTGAGTGAAAAATGCAGTCCGACACCAAACATCAATAAGATGACACCAATTTCTGCCAGCTCGGGGGCCAGTGATGCATCAGCGACAAAACCAGGAGTGAAAGGACCAGCGAGTACTCCCGCAGTAAGGTAACCAACCAGCGGTGAGATTTTCAGGCGTTGTGCCAGCATACCAAGCAGATAAGCGATAAAGAACGCGCCAACGATAGTGGTGATAAGTGGTGTCGAGTGCTCCATTAAGACTCCTTCTTGCTGAGGCTAGTAAATAGCATAGTGAAGAGGTAGGTGTAACTGTATTTTATAGATAATTCGAGGTAAATTCGCTAAAAAAATGAATAAAACATCAAAAAATATAGATTGAAAGGATTAAACTACCCGTAACAGGTATTTGTGTTGCTCTATTTGAATATTTATGAGGTAAACAAGCACTATTCCCACATAAAAATTAACTTTTATGTGGGGTTGCATGGTGATTTTTCTAATTCTTATCTTCTATATTAGGTAATAAAGCGGTAAATATGCCAAGTAACGGCAGAAAAGCACAAATCTGATAAACCAGTTCAATACTTGTTCTGTCCGCAATATCACCAAGTACCGCTGCGCCAATACCTCCCATACCAAAAGCCAGCCCGAAAAACAGGCCGGATACCATCCCGGTTTTACCTGGAATAAGTTCCTGAGCGTATACCAGGATTGCAGAGAACGCAGATGCCAGAATCACACCAATAATCACTGATAGAATACTTGTCCAGTACAGAGAAGCGTAAGGCAGAACTAAGGTAAAAGGTGCAACTCCAAGGATAGATATCCAGATAACATACTTTCTGCCGATCCTGTCACCAAGCGGTCCACCAATAATGGTTCCTGCTGCAACTGCGAATAAAAAAATAAACAGATGAAACTGGGCGCTTTGTACAGAAATGCCAAATTTGTGTATTAAGTAAAAAGTATAATAGCTACTGATACTGGTGAGATAAAAATATTTGGAAAAGATTAAGATTAGCAAAATAACTAAGGAACCTATCACGGTTTTTCTTGATAAAACTTTAATGGCAGGGCCAGTTTTGGCTTGGTTTTTCTTGATATAATTCTGAGTGTTATACCATTTACTGATCTGTAGCAGCACGATGATACCCAGTAATGCTGCCAAAGAAAACCAGCCAACGTTGCCTCTGCCATAGGGAGCAATAAACAGAGCGGCCAGCAATGGTCCAAGGGAGCTGCCAAAATTACCGCCGACTTGAAAAAGAGATTGAGCTAGTCCGTGGCGGCCACCGGATGCCATACGTGCTACGCGCGACGATTCCGGGTGGAATACCGAAGAACCTGTTCCGATTAATGCAGATGCTAATAGAATTAACGGGAAATTGTTGGCATAGGCCAGCAATAATAGACCGGATAAGGTGAAACTCATTCCAACAGGTAATGAATAGGGCTGTGGATGTTTATCAGTATAGAGACCTATCAGTGGTTGTAATAAAGAGGCGGTAATCTGATAAGTCAGGGTGATCATACCGATTTGCACAAAACTCAGGTTGAATTCTAATTGTAGTAAAGGATAAATTGCTAGAATTAGCGATTGGATCATATCGTTCAATAAGTGTGAAACACTGATTGCTCCAAGAATAGTAAAAACGGTATTCCTGGTTTTTTTGGGGTGAGATGGAACTATGGTGGTATTGCTTTGTTCGCTCATATTAGCTGCCAGCCTGTCTTAATCAATAGTCAGTATATTGGTTATTTGTTGAATTTTAATACATATTAGGCAGAGAGTTGATTTTTTACTATCTTGGATATAGTTTTATACCCTATGGATTTCAAGATGCATCGCGACGGCAAGGGAGTGAATCCCCGGGAACATAGATAACGATGTGACCGGGGTGAGCGAGTGCAGCCAACAAAGAGGCAACTTGAAAGATGACGGGTATATAGTATTCTCGCAAAGACGAAACAAAACATGTGTTAATAACTGCATAACATAACCTGTCTCAAGAAATGATCAATTTATCCCGCCTTGTTAGCTTTAAAAGCTGTTTTTGCATGGCAATTCACTAAAAAAACATGGAGATATACCATGAAATTCTCGTTCAAGACCTCAGCTTGTGCTTTGGTTGTATCTATAGCACTACTTCCAGCAATCGCAAATGCATGGGAGAAGGATAAAACCTATAACATTACCATTTTGCACACCAATGACCATCATGGTCATTTTTGGCATAACGATTATGGTGAATATGGTTTAGCCGCTCAAAAAACGGTGGTTGATGAAATCCGTCAGGAGGTCGTGAAAAAAGGGGGTAGTGTGTTACTGCTTTCCGGCGGAGATATTAATACCGGTGTACCAGAATCTGATCTGCAAAATGCCGAACCTGATTTTAAAGGCATGAACTTGGTGGGCTATGATGCAATGGCGTTGGGTAACCATGAGTTTGATAATCCTCTGTCAATACTGCGTCAACAGGAAAAATGGGCAACTTTTCCATTTCTGGCTGCCAATATTTACCAAACAAGCACTGGCAAACGTTTGTTCAAACCTTATACCATTTTCGATAAACAGGGTGTGAAAATTGCAGTTATTGGCCTGACGACTGATGATACGGCGAAAATCGGTAACCCGGCTAATTTTCCTGATGTTGAATTTCGTGTTCCTGCGACAGAAGCCAAAATGGTTGTTGAAGAACTAAAGAGAGATGAAAAGCCAGATGTGATTATTGCCGCAACCCATATGGGGCACTATGACAACGGTAATCATGGTTCTAATGCGCCGGGTGATGTTGAAATGGCTCGCAGTTTGCCTGCGGGCTATCTGGATATGATTGTCGGTGGTCACTCACAAGATCCGGTCTGTATGTCTGCGGAAAATAAAAATTATAAGCAGATCGATTATGTGCCAGGAACCCCATGTTCGCCGGATCGTCAGAACGGTACCTGGATTGTTCAGGCTCATGAGTGGGGTAAATATGTTGGTCGTGCTGACTTCCAGTTCCGTAATGGTGAATTAAAGCTGACTCACTATCAGTTGATCCCTATTAACCTCAAAAAGAAAGTGCAGAAGGAAGATGGTTCTACTGAACGTGCTTACTACACTCATGAAATTGCACAAAACCCGGATATGTTAAAGTTGCTGATGCCTTATCAAGATAAAGGTGATAAACAACTTGGTGTAAAAGTGGGTTCTATTGAGGGTAAATTGGAAGGGGATCGTAGCAAAGTTCGTTTTGTTCAGACTAATATGGCCCATGTTGCTCTTTCTGCCATGATGGAACGCGCGGGTGCTGATTTTGCGATTATGAGTGGTGGTGGTATTCGCGATTCGATTGAATCAGGTGATATCACTTATAAAGATGTGTTGAAAGTGCATCCATTTGCCAACACATTGGTTTACGTTGATATGAAAGGCAATGAAGTCAAACAATATCTGGCGGCGATTGCTAATATGAAAGTTGACTCTGGTGCTTATGCACAGTTTTTGAATGTTAGCCTGATTGCTGATGGTAAAGGTGTTAAAGAGGTAAAAATCGGTGGAAAGCCACTAGAGCCGAATAAAACTTACCGCATGGCAATGCTTGACTTTAATGCTATTGGTGGTGATGGCTATCCACGTGTTGATAATTATCCAACCTATGTCAACACCGGTTTTGTTGATGCAGAAGTTTTGAAAGACTATATCGAGAAGCATTCACCACTGAAAGCGGCTGATTATGAGCCAAAGGGTGAAATTATTTATCAATAATCCCTGACAGAATGATAAATCGAAAGGGCTGCAATTTTGGCCGCCCTTTTGGGGTAATAATTTAAGTTTTTGCAATATCAGCGAAATTGCCTCTCAGTAATCTACAGAGATCAGACGACGCCAATTCAATATCTACCCCTCGTTTACCACCCGAGACAAATATAGTTGGGAACTGTTGCGCTTGGTTATCAATAACTGTTGGCAAGTGTTTTTTCTGTCCTAGCGGACTGATCCCGCCGACGAGATACCCTGTCACTTTCTGGGCGATTTGGGGATCAGCCATTTCTGCTTTTTTGACTTTAAAAACTTTGGCGACCTTTTTTAAGTCCAGCTCACTTGAAACGGGGGTGACGGCTACCACCAAATTTTTAGCCTCACCATTAAGTGCAACCAGCAAGGTCTTGAATACTTGCTTGGCATTGAGTCTTAATTTCCTCACTGCTTCATCACCAAAGTTATGCTCATTTTTGTCGTGCTCATAGGTATGAAGAGAGAAGCTAACTTTCTGTTTTTCTAACAAAATGATCGCAGGTGTCATAATTTCATTACATAGGGTAATTTTATAATTAAGGATAACGGATGAAATGGAATGATGGAATTGATAATCTGACTATGGCTCTGTTGCTTGTATACAAACAGGTAATATCCCGCACTTAATAAGAACAACGAAAATGACAGATTATTCCTCATATGATTGGCCAATATTATAGCAATGTATGTAATATTGGCCTTTTTTTAATCCTGTTCTTCTGTCAGCATCTGAGGCAAATTCCCTTCACCATACAGATGCAAAGCACCAACAGCGACAAGATATCGACCGGTAGGTAATTTCCGTAAACGCTTATTCCATCGTTTATTACGTTCAGTCATCAATAGTTGGTATATCTCTTTACTAAAAGTTGTTGGTAAAGCATGCTCTTGCTGTTCAGGTTGATAGTCCATCCACCAACTGATCATGGTTTGTAAAGCGCGGGCATTTGCGTGCCAATGGGTTAATGTATCTTCCAGTAGTGGCAGGCCGTTATTGGGAATTTGATTAAGTAAATTAATTTGTGATTCAGTACCTTCTAGTTCAATAACCGTTTTCCCTTGCGCTTTGGCTGAATTCAGTAGCTGATAATCGATACCGTAGTGGGGATGCAATCCAAGGTTTTGTGCTTGTCCTGCTTGTAAAATTAAAGCGATTTGCCATGAGGGTAATAAATTGAGGAATTCTTCCTGCTGTTGGATTTCATTGCAGCAGTCTTGAAAATTCTGGTACATCTCAGAAGATAAACGTTGTTCGATGCGGTGATATGATTGAAATTCATCATGAAATGGGGAATCTGCCTGAATAATATCTGCTTCCACGATTAATGTATCGGATAGATTAAGTTGTTCTATCAATATTTCCGAAAGTGGGAACATATTTTTCGTACCCATGTGAATACTGCCTACCAGGTGCAAATGTCTATCACCTGCCAGTGTAATATCGTGAGCGGGATAGGGATAACGGTGGGAAGACTTTATTCCCAATATATTGGTAAGGTGTTTAATCAGTCGTCCCATTTGTGTTCCGGTTTAGCATTTATATTTTTAAGGTGATTATCAATATTATAGCTGTACTTCCGCTGTATCTTTATTTATTTCCATTGAATGTTTCTTTTTATTAGTATCAGTATACAAGGAGATTTTTCCTGTTCCTTCCATTTATCTTACTAGCCTTTTAGCACCTATCACAGTCTCTTGGGTATATACCCTATGGATTTCAAGATGCATCGCGGCGGCAAGGGAGCGAATCCCCGGGAGCATAGATAACTATGTGACCGGGGTGAGTGAGTGCAGCCAACAAAGAGGCAACTTGAAAGATGACGGGTATAGAGAGTCAGTAGATTGATATTCACCGTTACTAGGTTATCTTGACGATGTAAGGAATATTCCTTACACTTTGATTGAAGTAATAATTGGAGATTTGTTATGACATCTATCTATGAACTTGCAACATTGACTTCCAAAGGCCAGATAACGATACCTAGGTCTATCCGTCAGGCATTAGGTGTTGATACAGGTAGTAAGCTGGCCTTTGAGTTGCGTGATGGTGAGGTAGTCGTGACTCGTGTAGGGATTGAGCATGAAGATCCTGTCATTGGGGCATTCCTTGAGCTATTGTCTGCGGATATTCAGGCTGGGCATCATGTGAGTGGTTTACCTAAGGAACTGGAAGAGGCTATGCAGTACAATGCTGGTCACGCTATCGATCTGAATGAGAATATTGACGGAGATGTGGTGATTTGATGCAGCGACATGGATGGACACTGTTGTATCACTCATGTGTGATACAACAGCTTCGGAAGCTGCATGATGCAGTAAAAAGGGCCGAGAAGAGTGATCTTCACGGGTTTGAGAGCAATCCGAATGTCAAGCTGTTTCGGGCGTTGAGCAAATTGATTCTAGATGTGGTGCCAAGTGATCCTTCCCGGAACGAGTATCGGCAAGGTAATACCTTAGGGGCCGCCTATCGCCACTGGCGGCGAGCTAAAATTGGTCGAAGGTTCCGCTTGTTCTTCCGTTATGATTCCAGAGCTAGGATCATTGTGTATGCCTGGATCAACGATGAGGAGACCTTGCGTTCGGAAGGTAGTAAGTCCGATCCCTATACAGTCTTTGAGAAGATGTTGGGACGAGGAAATCCGCCCGATGGCTGGGCTGCATTAATCGCAGCCAGTCAGCAGAGGTGGTTATAACTGAAGTAATTTGTCCACAAATTGGCGAGGGGTGATAGGGTAAAAGTGTAAAGAGTGCAGGGATGACAAATTTTTACAATTTACCCCAATATCACTAAATCTAACTCATTTTCGTGGTTTTAGGTTTAAACCTCAATAAGCGGTTAGCATTACTCACCACCGTAATTGAAGACAGCGCCATTGCCGCACCTGCGACTACCGGATCTAACAGGGTTCCAGTAAAGGGATAGAGCACACCAGCGGCAATGGGAATCCCCAATGTGTTGTAGATAAATGCGCCTAATAGGTTTTGTTTCATATTGCGCAGAGTGCCTTTGGATAGCTCAACCGCATCAGCCACACCATGTAGACTATGACGCATTAGCGTTATTGCGGCAGTTTCAATGGCGATATCGCTACCACCTCCCATTGCAATCCCCACATCAGCCTGCGCTAGGGCAGGAGCATCGTTAATGCCATCCCCCACCATAGCAACCTTGCGACCTGCTGCTTGCAATTTCTGGATAGCTTCAGCTTTGCCATCAGGTAATACACCCGCAATCACTTGATCAATACCCGCTTCTTTTGCAATCGCATTGGCAGTCACCGGATTATCACCGGTTAGCATCACTAAACGGTAGCCTTGGTGATGTAATCGTTGCAATGCAGTCATGGTATCTTCACGCAGTGGATCGCGAATTGATAGCACTGCCGCCGCTTTACCTCCTGCTGCCAGAAGAACCGGTGTGATGCTTTGTTCTGCCTGTTGAGCAATCAGCGGTTTTAATTCTTGCGTATCGACTTGATTTTGTTCTAGCCAGGCTTGATTACCTAGCAACAAGGTTGTGCCATTGACTTCACCACTGATACCCAGCCCAGCCAGAGTGCGGAATTGTTCAACTTGCGGTAATTCCAGCCCTTCGGCTTTAGCAAGAATGGCTTTGGCTAATGGATGGTTAGAACCTTTTTCCAGTGCACCCGCCCAACGCAATACCTCTTGTTCACTGTACCCATTAAAGGTATGTATATCAGTCAATTGAGGCATACCTTCCGTCAGCGTACCGGTTTTATCGAAAACAATGGTATCCAATGTGCTAGCTTGTTGCAGTGCATCGGCATCCCGAACCAGTACCCCGAATTCTGCTGCTCGGCCGACACCAGAGATAATTGACATCGGGGTCGCCAGCCCAAGGGCACAGGGGCAGGCAATAATCAACACAGTGGTAATAATGACCAATGAATACATCATCTGTGGTGCTGGCCCAACGAAATACCAAATAGCACCGGCAATCAGGGCAATTGCGACAACAACGGGAACAAACACGGAGGAAATTTTATCTGCTAACTGACCAATTTCTGGCTTACTGCTTTGTGCCTGACGGACCAGTTTAATAATTCGAGCTAATGTTGTCTGGCTGCCAACCGCGGCGGCAGTAAACAGTACTGTACCGTCTTGCACCGTCGTACCGGCATGAATGTTATCGCCTTTGGTTTTTTGCTGTGGAATCGGCTCACCGGTGAGCATTGCCTCATCTATCCAAACCTCACCTTGAATGATTTCACCATCAACGGGAACGCGATCACCGGTTGTCAGACGTAACGTCATGCCGGGTTTGACGTCAGCCAATCGCATCTCTTTTTCGCCATCTCCTGTCACCACACGGGCAGTCGGTGGTGTCAGATCCAGCAGACGCTCCAGTGCTTTTGAAGAACGCTGACGGGCACGTTGTTCCAGAGCATGCCCCAAGTTTATCAGACCGATAATCATCGCGCTGGCTTCATAATAGAGATGACGAGCTTGTGGTGGAAAAATATCTGGCCATAGGTTGACACTGATGGAGTAAAGCCAGGCTGCGCCAGTTCCCAATGCCACTAATGTATCCATTGTCGCACTGCCGTTTTTCAGGCTTTGCCACGCATTGCGATAGAAGTGACCACCGGCAAAAATCATCACGGCAAGCGTGATAACGCCGATAGTCAGCCAGATATGATGGTTTTCAGGTGTGAGCATCATATTATCGCCCATCATGCCCCATACCATCACGGGAATACCGACGACTAAGGCTAATGCTGACTGCCAACGAAAACGGCGCATATTAGCATCAGAAACTTGTTGCTGGCGTTCACGCCGTTCAGTTTCGTCCTGAATCAGTTCTGCGCCATACCCGGCTTTTTCTACTGCTTTAATCAGTGCCTCCGCTGAGGCACTACCGGTAATTAAAGCACTGCGTTCAGCAAGATTCACTCTGGCATTTTCCACGCCATCAACGCCTTGTAATGCTTTCTGAACTTTATTCACACAGCTAGCGCAAGTCATGCCATCCAACAGCAACTGGATGCTCTCATCGCTATCATTCACAACGGATACGTCAGTTTTTTCGACCGGAACAGAGGAGGTTGCCGCTGCCAAAGGTTCCGGTCTGTTTGAAGCAGGTAATGTCAGCGGCTCAGATTTTGGGGAGTTTTGACCAGAAGCGAGTTTTGCTTGATAACCCGCCTGCTCAACAGCGGCAATTAAGGTATCGGCATCGGCTTTACCGTAAACTTTAGCTGTTTCGGTATTCACCTCTGCGGCGATAACACCATCTACGGCTTCCAACGCTTTACGAGTCGTACCGGCACAATGCATGCAACTCAGGCCAGAGAGTGTCAATTCAACATCAGGTTGGCTGGCGATTATCGCATCGTAACCTGCTGCTTGAATTGTTTCGATTAATGATTCAGCAGAGGCTGTACCGATGATTTTGGCATAATCAATCGTGATATCCGCCTGTTCCACATCTGTACGATTTGCTAGTGCCTTTTTCACATTGTTAACACAGTGCATACAGGAGAGTCCCTGCAAGGTTAAAATAGTTGTGTGTGACATAAAAAAACTCCTAACACATAGTGATGTAATTATTCTTCACACCTGTGTGATAATTGATGATATCTACACAGTTCAAGTGAATTTCTGACTTGTTGCGAAGGTTAAACCTTCCCTCAAGGGTAAGGTCAAGGGGAAAAAATGAACATTAGTGAGATTGCCCAAAAAACCGGTCTTACCAGTAAAGCGATCCGGTTTTATGAAGAAAAGGATCTGATCACGCCGCCGGAAAGGGGGGATAACGGCTACCGTTATTATCAGCAGAAACATATTGATGAACTAACGCTGTTGCGTCAGGCAAAACAGGTAGGTTTTACACTTGATGAATGCCGTGAGTTTTTAGTGTTATTTCGCAACCCCAATCGTCATAGTGCTGATGTAAAAGCGGCAACAT
The DNA here is from genome assembly GCF_042879335.1 of Photorhabdus sp. RM96S. Taxonomy (NCBI): domain Bacteria; kingdom Pseudomonadati; phylum Pseudomonadota; class Gammaproteobacteria; order Enterobacterales; family Morganellaceae; genus Photorhabdus; species Photorhabdus sp. RM96S. Next base: position 87,668 of record NZ_JBHFKT010000001.1, read on the forward strand.
TGCATAAAGTGGCTGAAATAGAAAAAGCGATTGAAGAGTTGCAGAAAATAAGAAGTAAATTGTTATCTTTGGCGGAAGAGTGCCCTGGAGATGACGGGGCTGCATGCCCCATCATAGATCATTTATCGGGTTGTTGCTCTCATCACTGAGAACTGACCGGTTTTACTTTCAGGGTAATGCCATCAACAGCGATCACTTCTACTTCGGTATGGGCTGGTAGTTCACTATCACAGTGAACTCGCCAGCTTCCATCCGCCAGTTTGACCCGGCTGTAACCATTTTCAGTATCTGAAGTCAGTTTGGCTCGGATACCGATGAGCTGGTGGTCTTTCTGGTTCAGGGTATCGCCGCCTTTTGATGGGCGGCGACGTAACCAGTAGCGCCAGAGCATTGCAGAAAGCAGCGTCAGAGTGGCAAACAAAATGCCTTGCCATTCCCAATCTATTCCTGGTAGCAGCCAGGTGACAAACGCAACAACGATAGCGGCTATACCCGTCCATAATAGATAGCCGCCAGTTCCCAGAAGCTCTGCAATTAACAGTAAGCCGCCAAAAGAGAACCAGAGCCAAGGGGTTTGCGCCGCAATCTGTGCAATCATGGTTATTTACCTTTTTTGCTTTCGCCAATCAGTTCAGTAATACCGCCAATCGCACCCATTAGATTGCTCGCTTCCAGAGGCATCATAATGACTTTGCTGTTACTGGAAGCGCCAATACTGGTCAGTGCATCCGTATATTTCTGGGCAACAAAGTAGTTAATTGCTTGCATGTTACCGTCAGAGATCGCATCGGACACCATTTTAGTTGCGCGAGCTTCCGCTTCGGCGGCACGTTCACGTGCTTCTGCCTGGAGAAATGCCGATTGACGTTCCCCTTCTGCTTTCAGAATTTGAGACTGTTTTTCTCCTTCTGCTTTCAGAATAGCCGCCTGACGGATACCTTCTGCTTCCAGAATATCAGCACGTTTTGTACGTTCTGCTTTCATCTGGGCGTTCATGGCAGAGATCAACTCTTTTGGTGGACGCACATCACGGATTTCAATACGGGTAATTTTCACTCCCCACGGGTTAGTGGCTTCATCAACAATATGTAATAGACGACTGTTGATAGAATCACGCTGCGACAGCATTTCATCCAATTCCATTGAACCCAAGACGGTACGGAAGTTGGTCATTGTCAGATTGATAATGGATAGTTCAAGGTTGCTGACTTCATAAGCAGCCCGAACAGGATCGACAACCTGAATAAAGCAGACTGCATCAATAGTAACATTGGCGTTATCGCGGGAAATCACTTCCTGTGAAGGAATATCCAACACTTGTTCCATCATGTTAATTTTACGGCCAATGCGATCGATAAAAGGGAAGATAATATGCAAACCCGGTAATAAAGTTCGGGTATAACGGCCGAAACGTTCTACCGTCCATTGATAGCCTTGTGGCACTGTTTTTACGCAAGTAAAGACAATAACCACCGCAATAAATATCAAAATGGGTACGGCACCAAAAGCGAATAAATCCATAGCAATTCCTTACAATTAAATAAATCAGTAAAGCAGCGAGTAAACCTGGCGACGGTATTTCGAAGCCAAGGTATTACCGGTCCCCATTGCAGACATAATATCCATCATTGTCTTCCGTACCGCGCCGTTGGCAGCAGAAAGGTCCTTTTTCAGGAAGCTGAGTAATAATTCCAGAGCTTCTTCATTACGGCTGACTTCGTGCAGTTTCAGCGCGAGCTTAACAGCCAGCTCTGCATTTTCCGGTTGAATGGCGAATTCTTGCTGCAATTGTTGGATCTCTGGTGTATCCGCCGCTTGCTTTTGTAACTCAATTTGAGCCAGTAAACTGTGATAATGAGTGTCTTGATCCTGTAATGGAATAAGACTCAGAATTTCCTGGGCTTCTTCTATATTATTGAGCATAATTTGCACTTTGGTCAACATAAGTGCAATTGCACTGTTTTTGGGCGCTAATTGCCAGGCTTCTTTCAATAACGGTAGTGCTTCCTGATGTTTTCCTTCGGCGATAAGTTCCTCTGCTTGGGCGGCTTTCAACTCTTCCGGTTTCGGTAATACACGAGCAAGCATCTCTCTAATCACGTTTTCAGGTTGTGGCCCTTGAAAACCGTCTACGGGTTGACCTTGTTGCATAATATAAACTGTAGGAATGGAGCGTAAGCCAAACTGTGCAGCGACCATTTGCTCTTTATCACAATCTACTTTTGCCAATATGAATTGATTTGCGTATTCGGCTGCCAGTTTATCCAGTGTTACGCCTAATTCTTGGCAATGTGAGCTACGTTCAGACCAAAAATAAAATAAAACAGGCACAGTCATAGACTGCTCAACGGTTTGATGTAGGTTACTTTCGTTAACATTAATTCCAGTAGAGGTTGGTAACATATAATTAGTCTCTTAAATTTGATTATTGCAGGGTATAATTAAATAGATTGAGGTTATTTTATTAACTTTCAAGTTGTACCATTCTGTTTACTCAGTATTTTATCCATTACTCTTCCTGGCAAAATCCGGCGCATAATAGTGACTGCGTGGGTTATCCAAGTCACTGGATAACGTAATTTAGGGTTAGGACTTTCCAAAGCATGAATCAGTTTGCGCACAACAGCTTCGGGGGTTAGGGCAAAATGGCGGGCGATCCTGGGGTTTCTGACCGGCTTATCGCTTTGCGTTTGATTCACGTTTTCTGTAAAACGTGTTTTTATCGGACCAGGGACAATTAGACAAGCTTTAATTCCTGTTCCGGCTAATTCCATTCTTAAGGCATCTGACCATGCTTCCAAGGCATATTTACTGGCAGAGTAAGCACCGCGGCCTGGGGTTGAAATCAGTCCCATAACTGAACTGGTTTGGATAATACGGCCCTCACCATGAAGTTGCATTGCTGGAAGTAATAAGCAGGTAAGTTGATGTGTACCAAATAGATTGGTGGAGAATTGCCGTTCCAGTTGTTCACGACTGATAGTATTAAGCGGGCCATAAATACCAAAGCCGCCGTTATTAAACAGTCCGTAAAGACGGCCATTAGTTAGCCTGATGACCTCGGCGGCGGCGCGTTCCACACTCATTTTATCATCAAGATCCAATTCGATAGGTTCCAGTCCTAATTCGCGCATATGCTGTAAATCTGCGGGTTTCCGGCAAGCTGCTAATACTCTGTAGCCCCGTTGATGTAGTGTTTTGGCCGCCACCAGACCAATTCCACTGGAACAGCCTGTGATAAGAACTGACTTTTGCATAACTTTAACCTGTTTATAGACATCAATTTGTTGAAACTAATAGTTTACTATTCAAGAATAATTAAGATGTGCTGATAGTGTGTCAGACATCCAGTCGGCGATAAATGGTTGAGCTGCCAGATTGGGATGTAATCCGTCTTGTTGCACCCACTCTGGTTTAATAGCGACTTGTTCCATATAAAACGGGAGCAGAGGGATTTGATTGTGTTCTGCCAGTTTGGGGTAAATCTTGGCAAAAGATTCGGTATAACGGCGCCCATAATTTGGTGGCAGACGGATCTGCATCAATAAAGGCTGAATATTGGCTTGTTTCACTAAGGTAATGATCTGTTGCAGATCTTGTTCTGTTTGTTGTGGGGGAAAACCGCGTAGTCCATCGTTGGCACCCAGTTCTATCAGTACCCAACGGGGTTTATGTTGTTTAAGTAATTCAGGTAGCCGCTCAAGGCCCTGAGCGGTGGTATTACCGCTGATGCTGCCGTTGATGACCGTGATTTTATTGCCAGATTTCTGCCACTTTTTTTCCATTAAAGCAGGCCATGACTGTTCAATAGGCAAATGGTAACCGGCACTAAGGCTATCACCGAGAATCAGAAGGGTATCAGCCGCAGTCGCTCTGGCGCTAAATAGCACCATCAGTAAAAGGAAAAGTAAATGGTAACGGGGAATATTCTTGAAGTTCAGCATCTCAGTAAGCACGTTGGTCAGGGGGAACATAAGATCACTATATTGCAGGGAGTTGGGTTGGTTGTCGAGTCGGCACAGACTATCGCTTTGGTGGGAGAATCGGGTTCGGGTAAATCCACATTGCTTGGCATTATTGCTGGGTTAGATGATGGCAGTGACGGTGAGGTTCGGCTGCTAGGGCATAATTTAAGCCAGATGAATGAGGAGCAGCGAGCGCAACTCCGGGCTAAAAGTGTTGGTTTTGTCTTTCAGTCATTTATGTTAATTCCGACGTTAAACGCATTAGAGAATGTCCAGCTTCCTGCTTTATTACGTGGTGAGTCTGAAAATAGTAGCAGGAAACAGGCGGCTGAATTGCTTGAACAACTGGGATTGGGGAAGCGTTTGAAACATATGCCGGCACAACTTTCTGGCGGTGAACAACAGAGGGTGGCATTGGCACGGGCATTCAGCAGCCAACCCAAAATTCTGTTTGCTGATGAGCCAACAGGTAATCTGGATCGGCAAACGGGTGATCGTATTGCTGATTTACTGTTTTCTCTGAATCGTGATTATGCCACAACATTAATTTTGGTCACTCATGACAGCCAGCTTGCGGCCCGCTGTCAACGTTGCTTGCGGTTGGTTGATGGAAAATTGAGGGAAGAGAGATGATTTGGCGTTGGTTTTGGCGCGAGTGGCGCACACCTTCTTTATTGATTGTCTGGTTATCTCTTACCTTGGCGGTAGCTTGTGTATTGGCCTTGGGCAGGATCAGTGATCGCATTGATCAAAGTGTTCATTACCAGAGTCGGGATTTTCTGGCGGGTGATTTAGTCCTGCGTGCTGCTTATCCGGTAGATGAAGAATGGTTACAGCAGGCGAAAAAACGGGGATTAAAATTAAGTCGCCAGCTCTCTTTCACCACAATGACTTATGCCGGGGACATTCCTCAACTTGCGAATGTAAAAGCCGCGGACAGTCATTACCCGTTATATGGTGAACTGGAAACCCACCCACCGGGTTTGAAAGCGGAAAAAGGCACGGTGCTGGTCGCGCCTCGTTTGCTTGAACTATTGAAAATCAAAGTTGGCGATAATCTCGATGTGGGTGATACCACGCTTAAGGTGAGCGGAGAATTAATTCAGGAACCGGACAGTGGTTTCAATCCCTTTCAGATTGCACCAAGGATTTTGATCAATCTTGATGATGCGCAATCTACCGGGGCGATTCAGCCGGGTAGCCGTCTGACTTATCGTTATATGTTTTCGGGTGATAAAGAAGCGGTTTATCAGTATCAGCAGCTCATTGATCCCCAACTTAAAGCTGATCAGCGCTGGTATACCTTGAAACAAGATAGTGGAGCGCTCGCAAAATCTATTGAAAGGGCACAGCAATTCTTGTTGTTATCGGCTTTGCTAACGTTATTACTCGCTGTCGCCGCGGTAGCAGTATCAATGACTCACTATTGCCGTAGCCGCCATGATTTGATTGCGGTGCTTAAAACACTGGGTGCGGGGCGTTGGGCGTTGCGTAAATGGGTGATTGGTCAATGGTTGGTGATATTGATTGCGGCGGCGCTGGTGGGGACGCTTCTGGGATTGATGTTTGAATATCTGCTCGTGCAGATTTTGGCGCCTATGTTGCCGAAGACCTTACCTGTAGCAGGATTCTGGCCGTGGATATGGGCGTTAGGCGCGTTATCTGTTATCGCCTTACTGGTGGGAATACGTCCGTACAAGCAGTTAATGGCAACCCAACCATCACGGGTGCTGCGTGATGATATTATCGCGCCTATCTGGCCGTTGCGTTATTACTTGCCGTTGGCGGTATTGGTGGTCATTAGTGGGCTGAGTCTGTTAGTTGGCACCAAGCCCATGTTATGGGCGTTACTTGCAGGCATGATGATGGTTGCGCTATTACTAGCCGTGTTTGGTTGGGGAGGATTGTGGTTACTACGTCATTTGAAACTCCGCCAACTCAGTTTTCGTCTGGCGGTTAATCGACTACTGCGGCAGCCGTTTCAAACAGTAGCTCAATTGGCGGCTTTCTCTTTATCATTTATGTTATTTGCTTTGTTGCTGGTGGTCCGAGGAGACTTGCTTGACCGTTGGCAGCACCAATTGCCATCGGACAGCCCAAACTATTTTCTGATTAATATGACTGGACAGCAAATTCCACAAGTAGAACATTTGCTGGCTCAGTATCAGGTTAAACCTACGGCATTCTATCCAGTGGTATTGGCTCGCTTGACGGAAATCAATGGTCAGTCAGCCATCGCGTGGGCAGAGGCCAAGGAATCGGATAGCAACACGGTGCAGCGGGAATTGAACCTGACATGGAAAGAGGAGTTACCTCCGTTTAATACCTTGGTTGCAGGCTACTGGCCGCCAAAGGCGGATGAGGTTTCCATTGAGCAGGGTCTTGCTGAGCGTTTGGCAATCAAAATCGGCGATAAGCTAACATTTAGTGGTGATACGCAGCAATTCAGTGCCATAGTTAGCAGTATTCGACTGGTGGATTGGGAAAGTTTACGGCCAAATTTCTTGTTTATTTTCCCGAAACAAGCATTAGAGAATCAGCAGCAAACCTGGTTGACCAGTTTCCATTATGAGGGAGAGGGTCGCCTTCTGACGGATCTTAATCGTCAGTTTCCAACCTTGAGCCTACTTGATACCGGCGTGATGATTAAGCAAATTCAGGGTATTTTGCAGCAGGTCAGTAAGGCATTAGAGGTCATGGTTGGGTTGGTCATGGTTTGTGGCGCATTATTGCTATTGGCACAGGTTCAGGTAGGGATGCGTCAACGGCAACTTGAACTCGTGGTTTACCGCACCTTGGGAGCCAGTAAACAGTTACTGCGTCGTACGCTTTGGTATGAATTTGCTTTGCTTGGATTAATGGCGGGTTTTACTGCGGCACTTGGCGCTGAAGTTGCGCTTTGGTTATTGCAGACCAAGGTATTTGATTTTCCGTGGCAACCAGAATGGCAAATGTGGCTGTTATTACCAATAATCAGCAGCTTGTTACTTTCATTGTGTGGGAGTTGGTTAGGGCTTCGGTTATTACAGGGTACGGGATTATACCGGCGGGTTCAGGGGTAAAAGAGCGATATTTGCAGACATTCAGGGAATGGGTAAGCTCGTTGAGATGTGGAGAACCTATTCCCTGGCTTATTGGTTGGTTTTATTTTTGCATTCAGTTGAGCAATGTATTGTCATCAGAACATTTCTTCACGATTTGTGAAGGTGGTTGCATCATGAATGTGACAATCAAAATAGTGAGTACCGGTATGGTGATAATGAGAAATGCCGGTGTAAAACTACCTGAATAATCCTTAATTGCGCCCACCATAAAAGGGGCGATACAGGCGGTAGTAGAGATCAAATTCATCACCGAGAACAGTTCCAGATAAGGCGTGCGCCCAAAATAATTGAACAGCAATATACTGGATGCCAGAAAAGTCATGCCATAACCGATGCCAATACACAACGTGAACAGGATTAAAAATGTCCATGAGGTGGTGGCACTGAGTGCGATAAGACCACAGATAATTATCGACAGACTGCCGATAAGCATTTTTTTGGGATCGAACCATTCACCAACCGCGCCTCCTGCGAATCGTGAGAATGCGTTGATAAAAGCCAAAATACTGAGCGAGGAAGCAGCAACAGATTCGCTGAATCCGTTTTCAGTAATATGGGCGACCGCAAAACTATTAACGGTTATCCCACACAGTAAAAAAGCAGTATAAGCGGCAGCAATGGCATAAAATTGCCAGGTGTGCAGTGCTTGCCGGACATTCCATATTTCCTTGGTGCGATAGATATTGGAGGGGAGCTGGTCTTGTTGATTTTTGCTAATTCTTTCAGCGTGGGCGTTTTCCTTTTTACCTTCTCGCATAAATAAAATGGTTAATAAGCTGATCAAGGTGAGTGATATCCCGGAAATTGCCCAGTGCATACGCCAGTTTTCCCAAAATACTGTTGCCAGGAAATAGATCCACGGACCGACCACGCCCCCTAATCCACCGATGGTGAAATAGATACCGAAAGCTAATGACTGTTTTTTAAAAAGTCGGCTAATGACATAAGTGCCGGGAACCGTCGCCATAAGACTAAAGCCGATCCCTAATAGTGTTGTACCGGTAAAATAGGCCGCGATACTGTGGGTGTTATAGAGGATGTAAAAACTGGTGATAAAGGTGAGCGTACCAATCATCAAAGTGGCGCGGACGCCTGTACGACGGATAAACATCGCTGGAAGGTAACTGGACAGCCCACATGATAGGCCAAGTAAGGTGAACCCCAGACCGGCATCCGTCCAACTCCAGTGTAATTCCTTGATCATGCTAGGTAATACAACGCCTAGCGAAGTAAATGTGGTTGCGGTGACCAGAAAGTAAATCAAACCTAAAAGTATCAGTAGGAGCCACTGATAAGTACGTCCGAACTGGTCATGTTGAATGGGCATTTTGACTCCATCAGGATAAAGGCCATCAGAAAATTTCTAATATTTTATTCCGATATCAGAAAAAACTATATCGAATAAAGATCCCATAGTTAAATTGATACGTTCGATAATAAGGGGTATCTCTTATTTTGTATTTATTTTTTATGGGGTTCAGAACAATGCCGGTCCATAAATGACCGGGTTGATGACCAAGGAGTTTTCCTAAATCGTAATGTAACTCTGGTTTGAAATCGATAGTTTCAGATTGCCCATGTAAACCTAAGGTATAGTCAAAAGTCCCGACAACCCGGAAATCCCCTAAGCTATTATTGAAGGGAATGCCGTAATCGATATGAATTCGCTGATCATTCCAGCTTCCTTTGGCATTATTCTCAAAATAAAAAATTGTACGTAGCCAGCCAATCCAGCTAGCTTGCCAGTCAATACTGATACCGGGGAAATAGTCGTAATCTATCCCCTTAGTTTTGGCAATCCATTGAGCGAACAGAATATCTTTTACCGGTCCAAAAGAGATGTCATTACCAGTGACTTTACTCAAGCTCACTCTGGGGACAAATTTATAATAGTAGGTGCTTTTATCACCTTGGTAATCACCTTGCAGTGAATTTTGCCAAATACTATAGACATACATATCGCCGACACTGTAGTCGCCGAAAGCCTCTAAAATCGGTGAAATGGTTTTTCTAGGATCGACTCGATTTTCAAATTGCATATAAAGGCTGGTATCAATCGATTGAAAATTAACAAAATGACTGGCCTGAGCTTGATTGATTGCCGGTAGCAATAATAGTATTGCAGGTAATCCGCTTTTCTTTAATCTGGTGTTGATCCAATACCAAGCTGTTGTTTGATAAATAGCGCAAGAAGATGGAAACGAGGACCATAAGGCGGAAAAAAACTGTAGGCGGTTTTTAGTATCGTGGGCTTTCCAGGTAAATAACACGAGGGTTTCCCTTTTCGTATGTTGTCAGACTCATTAATGGTAATAACATTGATCTAATGGAGAGGTTTTGTCAAAGGGATATTTGGTTTTGTTGATGAATGTTGAATAGTATAGAAAAATAAGATTATTCTAACATTAGTGATTTTTCAGTGTTAGTAATATATTGATTATTTAATTAGCGATAGGTTTTTTATTCAACTTGGTGTTGATAGTTGGGGGGTATTGTTAATTAATGTTTTTATGAAAATATTTGTGTAATTATATTTTAGTTAACTTAAATCTATAATTTATTTCCCTTAATTAATCTGAGTTTTTAATGAGAAATAGCCATGATAAATAAAAATAATAAATTGGGTCTGTTTTTTTATCATCAAAATAATTTGTGAATTTAAATAATTATTGCTTTGGTTTTAAAACATGGATGAAAGTATTTTTCATGAAATAAAAACATAATAAATGTTTAAAATGATAGCTGGTTTTATTTTTGTGTAATAAAAAAGAGATTGTAAATGAAATATTGTGAATTATAATTCTTTGGCTGGTGGTTTTATTATGATATGCTTTTAATTAAATGATAAATATTCAAGGTAAAGTGTTTCCATAAGTTAGAAAAATAATTTTCGACTCTATTTTTGCTCATGTTTGATAATTATCAATTTAATAGTAAAAAATCATCCATTCCACAAAAAGCTTGATATAATTAAAAACAATAGGGTAAAGTAGTTTATTGGCTTTTAAATGTGTTATTAAAATTTTGATTTAAATCAATTACATAAAAGATATTTTGTAAATATGGGGTAGGAAAATATGGTTAATAGAGCTAATAAAATTTTATTAGATATATTCGTATATACCCTATGGATTTCAAGATGCATCGCGACGGCAAAGGAGCGAATCCCCGGGAGCATAGATAACTATGTGACCGGGGTGAGTGAGTGCAGCCAACAAAGTGACAACTTGAAAGATAACGGGTATAAACCATAAATTCTCTTAATGTAACAAGGGCATTTCCACTTAATATAAATAAAAGAGGGTGATTATGTATACTGGAATTGTACAAGGAAAAGAAAGTGTATTATCTCTTGATAAAAAAGACGGGTTTAGTACATTAACCGTCAGTAATAATAACCATTTCTTTGATGATGTTTCTGTGGGGGCCAGTGTTGCGATTAATGGTACTTGCCTGACTGTCACTCAATTTAAGAACGATATCGTCTGGTTTGATATATCAGATTTTACGGCTGATGTGACCACATTAAAATTTTTAAATGTGGGGGATGAAGTTAATATTGAAAGATCACATCAAATGAATAAAGAGAATGGTGGTCATAGCTTATATGGGCATATTGAAGGTGTGGCAGAAGTCGTTGATTTTATTAAAACTGGTGAAACTTATCGATTAGTGATTAATATTCCTGGCGATAATGTCAGATATTTTTTCCATAAAGGTTTTATTGGGTTACATGGTTGTAGCTTGACAATAAATGGTATAAATGAAGAAGACAAAACCATAGAGTTGAATTTAATTCCAGAAACGTTAAGGGCTACCAATCTTAGTAATATTAAAGTTGGTGACTTACTTAATTATGAAATAGATCAAACAACGAGAACGATTGTAGACACGATATCCAGATCGATGAATGCTAATAGAACAATATGATAATTGAAGTAATATAAATAAGCTAGGATGAGTTGAAGTGTGAAGCGGTAAGTTACTTTACTTCCGCTTCCACAATTAATCCCAGGCCATTAAATGACAAATTTTTGATTATTTTGATAGATGTTTGTCATCTATTATTTTGTCCCAAAGTTCATCTACGGTATTTACACTTGTATCACCACCATGTTCCAGTTCATGGATCGCTGCCTGCGTTGTAGCATTAGGAACATGGTGTTTTTTTGTTGCTCTAGTTAATACCAGACGGACAAAACTAGACATATCCAAACTATTATCCCGGGCGGCTTGTGCTTCAGTTCTTCAGAAACACGAACTTTCAATATAGTCGTATTCATATGTGCCTCTCTGTCTCTTACTATGTATCCTTTCTGTAAGACTATTGTGGACACGAATCAAGACAACAAGTTCAATAAACAAATAATTCTAGTGTTAGACGTTAGTTAATTAATTTTTCCTGTGCCCATTCAAGGCCACTCTGATATTCAGGGGGCAGCATGGGAACAAGTTTCTGCAATGTATCTTTTAATTCATTTTTATCAAAGTGAGAAAGATTAAGATGACCGACTTTACGTGCAGGACGGACTTCTTTCTCATACCAATGTAAATGTACCAATGGCAAGTTGAGCCATTGGGTGTTGATATCTGTGCCAATCAAATTGATCATAACTGACGGCGCAGTCACTGCTGGTCGAGGCATGGGCAAATCCAGAATAGCACGGAGATGTAATTCAAACTGGCTGATAGATGCGCCGTTCTGAGTCCAATGACCGCTGTTGTGAACGCGTGGTGCGAGTTCGTTGATCAATAAATTATCACCGACAATAAAACATTCCATCGCCATCACGCCGATATATTTCAGCTCGTGCATAATAGCTGACAACATACTCTCAGCCTGTTGTTGTAAATGATAATGCTGTAAATGGTCATTTTCCTGAGGAGAGACAATACTGGCACGGAGAATGCCATCTTGATGCAAATTGTGCGTTAAGGGATAGAACACACAATCGCCATTTTTATTGCGGGCACCGACCAGTGAAACTTCGCCAGAGAAAGGAATGGCTTGTTCAGCAATACACTCACCATAAATATCGGCGGGTAATTCTGTTTCATCGCCGGAACGAATACGCCATTGCCCTCGGCCATCATAACCACCCATGCGGCGCTTAACGATAACGAAATTACCGAGTTCAGAGAATAATTGCGGCCATTGGTTGGTCTCAGAGAGTAATTGCCACGGAGCCGTTGCCAGACCAAGGCTATCCATTAACTGTTTTTGCGGCAGACGGTCAGCCAGACGGGGAAAGATATCTCGATTAGCGAAAGCCTTATGGCGGGCAAGTTCCTGAGTAAGCGCTGTTTCCGGCCAGCGCTCAATTTCAGCGGTAATAACGCTATTCTGATAAGGAACCGCTTCGGGTTCTGCATCGAGGCCAACAGGATAAACCGTGATACCTAAAGGCTCACCAGCTTGACGTAACATGCGGCCGAGCTGACCGTTGCCTAATACACAAACTGGCTTCATGCTTCCTCCCGCGGATCGGGATTATTGAGTACATCCTGAGTTTGTGTTTCACGCCAATGGCTAAGGCGTTTCAGTAAATCTTTATCATGACGCGCCAGAATCTGTGCGGCCAGTAGGGCTGCGTTTGCCGCGCCAGCTTTTCCAATCGCAAGCGTGCCAACAGGAATCCCTTTTGGCATCTGTACGATAGAGTAGAGGCTATCTACCCCATTCAGTGTAGCGCTTTGTACGGGTACGCCGAGAACCGGTACCAGCGTTTTGGCTGCCAGCATGCCGGGTAAATGAGCAGCGCCACCGGCACCAGCGATAATGATATCAAAACCATTTTGCTCAGCTTGCTCGGCAAAACTGAATAGTTTATCGGGTGTACGATGAGCAGAAACAATTTCAACATGAAAAGGTACATTAAGAGAAGTGAGAATATCAGCCGCGTGCTGCATAGTCGTCCAATCGCTTTTAGAACCCATGACAATGGCGATTTTGGCATTGTGTTGAGTTGTTCTTGCTAAATCAGGCTGGGCAGTCATAAATCAAATGCTCCTGTGTTTTAACGTCCACCAGAATGAAAATAACGTTTTAAGGCCGCGGATCATATCATGCTCACAAGCTAAGGAAAACGATTGCGTTACTTTATACTTTTGTTGTGACACCTGTATATCGGGTGTTCCCGGTTAATCAGAATGGGAAAGAGATAAGATCGATTGATTTATCCGTTATTTTGAACATCGATCCCTGATGATGCCATGCGCCAAGTACACCACGGTAGAGGGTTTTATCATGCAGAGAAACTTCATGTACAAAAGGGCGGTGGGTGTGTCCGTGAATCATCCAGTCAGCTTGGTACCGCTCAAAAGTGTCAATAACAGCTTGCTGGTTTACATCCATAATGGCTTCGGATTTTCTGCTGTTGACCGATTGGCTGTTTGCTCGCATTTTTACGGCAATTTTTTGACGGATAGACAGAGGTAGCAGTAGAAACAGACGTTGGACCCACGGGGTATGAACCCGCTTACGATATCGTTGATAACCTTCGTCATCAGTACACAAGGTATCGCCGTGTAGAATAAGCACTCGCTTACCGTACAGTTCCAGTACTTTTTCCTGTGGGAGCAAGATAATGCCACTCTCTTTAGCAAAGCGTGAACCGATCAGAAAGTCACGGTTGCCATGAATAAAGTAACAGGTAACACCTTGTTGTTGCACAGTTTTTAGTGCGCTAGCGATTTCATGGTGGAGAGGGTTGTTGTTATCATCGCCAATCCAGTAATCGAACAGATCGCCGAGAATATAGAGGCTATCTGCCTGAATGGCATCCTCACGCAAGAAACGTAGAAAACCGGCAGTGATTGCCGGTTCATGTTCGTTGAGATGTAAATCCGCAATAAAAAGTGTGCACATATTCAGTGAGTTATTCGCTGACAGTCACTTTTTCGATGATAACATCTTCGAGTGGTACATCTTGGTGCATACCGCTGCGACCGGTAGAAACGCTTTTGATTTTATCAACAACATCCATACCTTCGACCACTTCGGCAAAGACGCAGTAACCCCAGCCATCAGGGCGCTCAGAGCGGAAGTTCAGGAAATCATTATCAACAACGTTAATGAAGAACTGCGCAGTTGCTGAGTGTGGATCGTTAGTACGGGCCATTGCCAAAGTACCACGGTTATTTTTCAGACCGTTATTGGCTTCGTTTTTGATAGCTGCATCAGTCGGCTTTTGTTTCATGCCAGGTTCAAATCCACCACCCTGAATCATGAAACCGTTAATAACACGGTGGAAAATAGTATTATCGTAGAAGCTATTGCGGCAGTAGTTCAAGAAATTCTCAACAGTTACAGGAGCTTTATCAGCGAAAGTATTAATTACAATATCGCCAAAATTGGTATGGAAAGTCACCATAATTGAAATCCTAATAATAGTTTTGATTAACCCGGTTAGGGCATTTGGACCAGGCGGCTTTTATATCACATCTACCATAATGAGTCAGTACCTATTAGTTTCAGTAGACTATATTGATCGCTAACCTTGCAAAGCGCTTAATATCAGGTTTCAATATCCTATTGGATTATGCCATATCGAGCATTTATTGATGAGATAAGGACATAAATCCAGGATTATCAATTCGTTATTTTTAACACACGTACAGTGAATTTACGGAAAATCTCGATGCTAAAAATTTTCAATACCCTCAGCCGTCAGAAAGAAGAATTTAAACCAATTCATCCAGGGAAAGTAGGGATGTACGTGTGTGGTATCACGATTTATGACCTGTGCCATATTGGTCATGGCAGAACCTTTGTCTCTTTTGATGTGGTTGCTCGTTATCTGCGCTATCTGGGATACGATTTAACTTATGTCCGTAATGTGACCGATGTTGATGACAAAATCATCAAACGGGCGGCAGAAAACAGTGAAAGTTGTGATGATTTGACCGGCCGTATGTTGGCAGAAATGTATAAAGATTTTGATGCGCTGAATATCTTACGCCCTGATCTGGAACCTCGTGCGACCCGGCATATCCCGGAGATTATTGCGCTGACTGAATCGTTGATCAAACGTGATCATGCTTATGTCGCAGATAATGGCGATGTCATGTTTTCCGTCGAGAGTGATCAGGATTACGGATTGCTTTCCCGCCAAGATCTCAGCCAGTTACAAGCAGGGGCGCGAGTGGAAGTGGCTGATGTTAAGCGTAACCCGATGGATTTCGTATTGTGGAAAATGTCCAAGCCTGGGGAACCAAGTTGGGAATCGCCGTGGGGAGCGGGTCGTCCGGGTTGGCATATTGAATGTTCTGCCATGAACAGTAAACAGTTAGGTAATCATTTTGATATTCATGGTGGTGGTGCTGATCTGATGTTTCCGCATCATGAAAATGAAATTGCGCAATCTACTTGTGCCCATGATGGCCCGTATGTGAATTACTGGATGCATTCAGGGATGGTGATGGTGGATAAAGAGAAGATGTCCAAATCGCTGAACAACTTCTTTACTATCCGTGACGTATTGGCATATTACGATGCAGAGACAGTGCGTTATTTCTTGTTGTCAGGCCATTACCGCAGTCAACTTAACTATACAGAAGATAACCTAAAGCAGGCCCGTACCGCACTTGAACGATTTTATACAGCTCTGCGAGGTACAGATGCTTCTGTACAGCCGGCTGGTGGTGAAGTATTTGAGGCGCGTTTCATTGACGCAATGAATGATGATTTCAATACGCCAGAGGCTTATTCGGTACTGTTTGATATGGCACGTGAAATCAACCGCCTGAAATCAGAAGATATGGACGCAGCGAATGGTTTAGCGGCTGAATTACGCAAGTTGGCGGGTATCTTAGGTTTGTTGCAACAACAGCCGGAACAATTCCTGCACCGTGGTGTTCAGGCTGACGATGAAGAAATTGCTAAAATTGAAGCACTGATTAAGCAGCGCAATGATGCCCGTAAAAATAAAGATTGGCCGCTGGCAGATTCTGCTCGTAATCAGTTAAATGAGATGGGTATTGAACTGGAAGATGGTCCGCAAGGGACAAGCTGGCGTCGTAAGTAAACCTGATAGAGTACAACTGCCTTGATAATTAAAGCTCCCTTTTGGGGAACTTCAGATTGATGACAAAGGTCTAGCCATCGCAAGCCTTTGATCAACAGAATCCCACTTTTTAAGTGGGATTCGTCAGCAATCTGAAGGGCACTAACGTCCTTTTTTGTTGCACAAGAAACTTGACTTATTTAATGATGTAACCATTGTTAGTTACATCATTAAAAGAAAGGACGAATACATGAGCAAAGCGGAGAAACTGATAGAAAAGTTTCTTAATAGCCAAAAAACTTTTGAATGGTCTTAACTTGTTGTGTTGTTAAGCTTATTAAACTATGAGAAACAAGAAAAGCAAGGTTCAAGGGTACGATTCTTCAATGAATCATTGAATCACACAATTTTAATGTACCGCCCTCATCCTGAAAATTACATTAAAGGTGGTACACTAAAAGCCGTGAAACAGACTTTAAAAGAAGTGGGGTTGATATGAAATATTTAAAATATAAAGGTTATTTAGGTACAATTGAATTTGACCTGGAAAATAATACTCTTTTTGGTAAATTGGAATATATCCGCGATTTAGTGACTTATGAAGCAAAAACAATTGCAGAATTGGAAAATGAATTTAAAATCTCAGTTGATTTGTATTTGCAAGACTGCAAGGAATTAAATAAAAATCCTGATGTGCCATATAAAGGGGTTTTTAATGTTAGAGTTAATCCAGAATTGCATAGAAAAATTGCAGAACTAGCACTTGAAGAAGATGTGACGATTAATGCTTTCGTGAATCAAGCGTTAGAAAATGAAGTCAGTAAACATCATGTAGGGCCTTAATAGCCCCATCGGATTAATGACAAAAGTCTAACCATCGGGGTCCGGTCTTCTTCTAATAGAGGCGCTGGAAAATCGATACCTCGATATACTATACTCTATGGATTTCAAGATGCATCGTGGCGGCAAGGGAGCGAATCCCCGGGAGCATAGATAACTATGTGACCGGGGTGAGTGAGTGCAGCCAACAAAGAGGCAACTTGAAAGATGACGGGTATAAAAGACCCCACACTACAACAATATGATTGACATCAACAGAACCCCACTTTTTAAATGGGGTTCGTCAGCAATTTTGGACTCCCTTTTAGGGAGCCTGATCCTGATTACATTATTATGACTTCTCAAGTAGTTGCACACGAATATTAATTACTCTTCCGTCTGGAATATCGCATGGCTCAGCATCATGGTAATAAACGATTTCTCCTGTGGCCGTTACGCTTTTGACACGCTTATTTTGAGCAAATTCCGGCGCGTCTTTATTTTGACGATGGTAACATTCGATGGTTATATCGCCGCTGGATGTATCTACCGATTCACGCACCCAAATAAGATTTAACCCGTTGCTGTCTGCCGGAATAATAGTCCCGCCGTGAATTCCCCATGCGCCATCTTTGGCAAAACCGTTGCAACCGCTGATTCGATATATCCCTGTATCTATACGCTTAACCGTCACTCCCTCAGCTTCGCTGGTTAACTCGTAAGTTCCGTCTGGATGAATATCGACAACTGGGCTGGATACTCTGAGAATGCCGTTAGTGTCGGAGCGAGCGTTTTTATCTGTCAAAAGTCGGCTAACTTTTGTATTTCCGCCCCCATCATTTCCATGGATAAAGCTAATACCTGCATGGTCATAATGCGCGACAAATCCCGCCCATGTGTCATACATTCTTGTTACATAGCCGCATGACCACGGATATCCAATACCACCATGATTCTCTCCAAATCTAAGTGCATGACCGCCCAGCGGTAATGATCTTATCCATGCGGTAAAATCACTTATATTCGCTGGATTAATATGTTTTGCTTGGATAAATTCAGATCCCTCGGATTTTGCATATGCTCCGATATCTGCCGGCGTCGGTTTATTTTTTGTTGTATAAATATCAGTCCAATCTTCCTCAAAACCATAATTATCACGGGCAGAGCGATAAGCAATTCCCCGGTTTTTGTACAGCACTTTCAACTGAAAAGCTGGGCAGCTTCCAATGCCATTATTGAAATGAGCAATATGCGAAGAATCTATTCCAGGATTCAGCAAATCATATAATCCTGTGTTTGCGTTCCAGGGGATTGGATTATTAACAGTGTATCTTTCTGTTAATCCGAGCTTAAATGCCCCAACATCCCCGGCATTCAGACTGATATCCCCGGTTAACGCTTTCCCATTAATTTTTCTACTATTCGGTACCGCATTTTTAGCTAAATTGGCGGTTTCTGCTAAGCCGAGATTTTTCACAAACGCATTTTTATCAGGAATGTCTGCGCCATTTTGGTTTTTTGCTAATCTGTTGTTAGCATTATCATTTACATCAGAAACAAGTTTTTGAGTGATCGCAAGTGAATTACTGTTGCCTGTTTTATCTGTGAGTTGAACAATTCCTTTCTGAGTTAGTGAAGCACTTGGAATTTCTGTCGCGATCTTTTTTTCTAAGGCTTTATTTAACTGAGTAGTGAGTTTGACTATATCCCCATCATCCAGAACATCATCGCCATATTGTGTCGCGATAAAATTAGCTATTGTAGACGATATTGCTGAAGATTGACGTAATACCTTATTGAGTAAATGAGTGGTAATATTCTCTGGTGGAAATCCAGTCTTTAAAGCCGAGCTTGTTTCATACCCTTCTTGGCTGACTACGTTAGCATTATTACTAATAGAAAAAGCTTTAAAATCATTCTTGGGACTCATATACTTTCCTCAAATTAAATAATACTATTTTATAATTAACATATTGAATTATTGTAAAAACGATTCCTACCAACTCATGCCGATCATAGTCTAGTAAGGAACGAGAATAATGGAATATTTTTATATCTTATGAGGTTAACTATTTTTGTATAATTGGCGGAAATAAAAAATTAAACATTTTATAGCTGGAAATATATCAAAGCTACTTGTATTTAATGTGTGAAATTTATACTTATATTTTTTCCTGCGGTAGCTGTCAGGCGTATGGTATATTTTTTTATTTTTAGCGATTGGGAAAATTGCTCAAAACGGATTGAGTTCTATTAATTTATTTACTATTTCACGTGGTCATTTAGTAATAGAAAACATATTGCATTTATTCGGAATAATATGTTTTCTATATCATGATACTCTGTTTTATGCCTATTTCTATAACTTCATATTACCAAGAATTAGAGTTACAGTAATAATGGATAATAACGTTGTCCATGTAATAATAGATGCCATTGCCTCATGATTACCACCCATTTGTTTAGCTAATATATACCGAATGAACTTCAAGATGCTTGAGTCGTCAGATATAAAAACATTTAAATTCAACAACATAATCGTTTTTCAAACATGCACTTTGAAGTATCTTGAGTATATATACCCGTTATCTTTCAAGTTTCCTCTTTGTTGGCTGCACTCGCTCACCCCGGTCACATCGTTATCTATGCTCCCGGGGATTCACTCCCTTGCCGTCGCGATGCATCTTGAAATCCATAGGGTATAAGCATTGCTGGCACAAGGTACTGAGGAATATAGAATAACAATGTTTGCGGGAACGCCCGATACATCTAAATATTTTATTATCAATATGGTGATAAGTGGCATTAAAACCAACTTACTGCCTATCTCAATAGGGCTATTTTATTTGCCCTTCTTTGCCATAAAGAGCGAACCTGGGCAGTGCTCAAAATCCTCACGTACTACGTGTACGCTCCGGTTTTTCCGCGCTGTCCGTGTTCACTGTTCATTGATAAGAATGGCCTGCAACAATTACGCCTATTGAGATAGGCTCTTAAGTATAGTCGCATAGGAAATCGAAAGTATCTTTTTTATATGCATGCTGATGAATATATAAATCACTACCGGTAGGATCGTAATCAATTTTATTTAATGCTAAAAAGAGATCCTGTTTTTCTTGCATAGTTAATTGAAATATATTTTGGTAATCCATTTATATTCTCTTTGAAAAATAATAATGTTAGTTAACCCTAAAAGTAGGAATATATTACATATATTATTCTTCTTTAAAACCAAAATTAACAAATAGTGTGATTTGAATCACCCAAAATAAAATGATTATATTTGATTTTTTTAAATCTTAAGGTGTGATAAAAATCATCTTTTTAATAGGTGATGATCACTGTAGCTAGATAGTCTAAAGATTAAGTGCGATGTATTAATGGAAAAATAAATTAATTTATCTCTAGCTCTATAATTGAAAAAACTATAAAAATTGTGTGCTTACATGAATGCGCCTAGATTAAATTGGCTGATATGACTACAATTATATGTTAACTGTTTCGTTAAATAAGAATGCTAAGATCCTTCTTATAAAAACACCTATACAAATTTATGATAATTCAATGAGTATTTATTATAATTATTCTATGCTTTATCTAGAATAAAGAGACAGTTCTTGAAGTATTATTACTTCATTTTATTAATATTTGAGTGGCTATTTGTTTTAATTACAGTAATTCCAATATCTTCAAATTTCTTGATATGATTATTGATAATGATGATAAGTTAGCGGGAATATGAGCAATGATAATAATTAGCAGATTTCAGCAGCCATTGCCTCACATCTGAACCGTCTAGGTTGGTGGGACGGTAGGATAGTATTGATAAAACCAGCTAATGATTCTGCTAATTATGCTCATTTCTCCTATATCGGTACAGGCATGACTTTGAGGTCATGTGCGATGCTAAATTCTGCTTCAGTTTTTTCTCGTAGAGTCTCTAATGTGACATTTGGCGCATGTTCTTTCAGGATTAACTGACCCTGTTCAAAGCAGAAGACACCTAATTCAGTGACAATCATGCTGACTTTATTGATGGCGGTAAGTGGCAGAGTACACTGCTTGAGGATTTTTGCTGAACCGTCTTTGGTGCAATGTTTCATTGCAATGATGACTTTACGTGCACCGGTGACAAGATCCATTGCCCCTCCCATACCAAGGACCATTTTCCCCGGTATCATCCAACTGGCTAGGTTGGCATGCTGGTCAACTTGCAGCCCCCCCAGAATACAGGCATTGACGTGACCGCCTCGAATAAGGGCAAAAGAGAGGGCACTGTCAAATATGGCAGCGCCGGGCAAGATGCCACAGGGGTTTCCGCCAGCATTGACCAGATTGGGATCTATTTCTGTAATAGGTCCAAGGCCCAGTATGCCGTTTTCTGATTGGAGAGTAATATGAATGTGATCAGGCAGATAGTTCGGGACTTGCGTGGGAATACCGATGCCAAGATTAACAACATCGCCGTCTTGTAGTTCGAGAGCAGCACGGTGGGCAATAACTTGTTGAGCATTCATTATTAATTTTCTCCTGGATAAACGATGTAGTCGATCAATGCGCCAGGTGTTATCACGCAGTCTGGTGCGATTTCACCGACTTCAACCAGTTCATTCGGCTCGGCAAGTGTAATATCTGCCGCTAGGGCGATTATTGGGTTAAAATTTCGGGCACTGAGTTGGTAGGTGAGGTTGCCATGATGATCGGCAAGATGAGCTTGAATTAACGCGAGATCGGCACGTAGCGGGAGTTCTAATAAATAGTCTGTTCCATTGAGGGTGATTTTTTGTTTTCCCTCTTCTACAACAGTACCTACCCCGGTTGGGGTTAGGAATCCGCCCAGACCGGCTCCGCCGCAGCGAATACGTTCGATCAACGTTCCCAAAGGAACCAGTTCCACTTCTATTTCTCCAGCAAGCATTTTGCGTCCGGTTTCCGGATTAGTGCCAATATGTGAGGTAATGACTTTTTTCACTCTGTTATTAACCACAAGGGGGCCTATGCCGGCGTCGATACGGCCAGTATCGTTAGCAATGATGGTCAGATCTTTGATACCGGAGTTCAGTAATGTGGTGATTAAGCGGGGAGGTGTGCCTATGCCCATGAAACCGCCAACCATAATGGTCATACCGTCATAAAAATGTGCCATAACTTGTTGTATACTAATGAGTTTATTTTTCATATTAATTCCCTATATATGATATATGGATATAAGCGCTTATCTTTAAGTTAGCAATAGGTATGCCAACCACAGGATTTAAATAAGAATATTTTATAATTAACTGAAATTTAATTAATTCTACTTATCGGGTTGAGGAAAGTGTGTTCAGGTTTATACGAACAATAAATAAGCGGCGTGCAAAATCTTGCACAGGTGTGCACGTTTTGTTTCGCCATTTCTTGAATGACAAACAGGTGATTACCCGATAATGAGAATCTCGTTAGTAATGAATGTCGGATGAGGCACGGTGTCGTTAATTGACTTCTTGCTTCATCAATTAGCCTCCGAGAAACCTCGTCGCTCAGGGTGAGGAGGAAAGGCGGTGATTGGGAGTATAGAAAGCGTTGCCGAATGGGGGAAAATGGGTAAGTGTGAGGGGTTTCTAATGGGTTTGATTCACTTTAGCCTTATAGGTGTAGGGATGATCTGGTTAATACCGAGAGATACGGCATTGTATATTAAGGCCGCACCTTTAATCTATTTTTTAAGATAATCGTAAATTAGGATTTCTGAGAGAGATAGTGATAGTGCCAATCGGATTACCGTTGCAGGTATCTTTTCCATAACTAAAATCAAAACATTTCATCTGGTCCCCGGTTTCTACCACCGTTCCATTAATTAGCGATGAAATTTTTACGGAGCATTGTATTTTTATAATTCAGTTAGTTATGGCTATGATAAAGCCATGCAATATGGATAAAGTCGAAATTTAGGATAAAGGAGAACACCAATAGAAAAAAATAAATGAAATTAAAAGTTGCTAATGACCAATCAATGTGATTTAATAGCGTCACTGGTTTGGAAGTACAGACCTATTTATGAAAAGAAAGTTAAAGCAGTTCACCATTTAGCGTTATCCCCGATACCACTTCATTGCGAATTCCTTATAATTAGTATCCATAAGTAAAACTGAAAAACAGACCTAATAACGCCTTATGGCAACTTAATAAAATTAAAGGAAAATTCTATGTCTAATGCAATGACTGGTTCAGTAAAATGGTTTAACAACGATAAAGGTTTTGGCTTTATTTCCCCAAAAGATGGAAGTAAAGATGTTTTTGTTCATTATTCTGCAATTCAGAGTAATAATTTCAAAACACTGGAAGAAGGTCAGGAAGTTTCATTCTCTGTTGAGAGTGGTGCTAAAGGCCCATCCGCAGCAAATGTTATCGTATTATCTTAATTTAACTTGACTGCTTAAATCTATTAGCAACTTTACGATAGCGATGAAGGTAATATCCTGAGTAGTTAAAGTTGTTAATCAGTAAAAAACCGCTTAATTGCGGTTTTTTTGCATGGCGGTAACAGTATTTTGTTTAACTCTTTGTTTGATTATTTCGCCTTGGCAGTTTAAAGGGGAGCAAATATTGAAGCTCCCATTGAACTTATATTCCGGTGGTGGTTTGTATTTAGCGATCAAACCCGCATCAAGGAAGGCGGCAGATTTTTAGGCTGTTGGGTTGTGTT
This sequence comes from Photorhabdus sp. RM96S, assembly GCF_042879335.1. Lineage (NCBI taxonomy): Bacteria > Pseudomonadati > Pseudomonadota > Gammaproteobacteria > Enterobacterales > Morganellaceae > Photorhabdus > Photorhabdus sp. RM96S. Next base: position 111,246 of record NZ_JBHFKT010000001.1, read on the forward strand.
AGGTGTCAGGCGCTGCTCAATATCATCAATAAAGCGCTCTAACCAAGCTTGTAGTTCCGCTACATCTACTCCGGCCAAGGGGCGTTGTGACCACAAAATGGCTTGTCCATCCAAATTACCTTGGACATGAGCTGGCCAATGTTGCCCAAAAAGATTGTTGGCATGACTGACTTCGGGCCCTAATTCGCAGAACAACTGTAGCCAGTTGTCGTGATAACAGCCAATCAATACCTGAAAACGTCCATCGACTTCTAAAGTGTAGATACCATCGTCGGTAGGGGATGCGGGCACTCCGAGTTTAGAGAATAGCGCTTCTATAAGCTGGTGATAGTCGTGTGTCATCGTGTTTTAGACTCGAAGTTGGAAACGTAGAAATTTTCTCCCAGTCCGATTTCCTTGTTGTACATGGATTTGGACCAGAAATCTTGAGAGAACCAGTTGGAGAATGAGGTTTTATCCGGGAAGTTGAACTCGCCGAAGTTAGGATCGAAGAAGGTAACACCTCTCTGGTCATCGACATAGGCGGCTACGGTGTGCCCGGCCATCTGCCCTTCAAAACTGATCTTCTTGTAGCCTGATCCCTTATTACCTGTATCCAGGATAGCGTTTAATAGATCTTTTGTGCCTTTGCTGCCAGTTTCGCCGTTTGTATCAAGTTGGCTTCGTGGTTGGACGCCGTTCTCACTAAGCTAGGATTCGGTTATTTGACTTTGTTCGGCATAGGGGTCCAGGCCATCCATCTGTAATTGCTTAATGGAAACCAGAGAGTCGATATGGAATTGACCTTTCTGGCCGCCTACGTAGAGCTGATCGAAGACACTTTCACCTTTGGCATGGGCACTTATCCAATGGGCTGATATGGATTCACAAACCCCGCCGGAGGTGTCACTATGTTTCATGATTTGATCCAGAAAGGTCCCCTTGGTCTGGGCAAACTTGAAGGTGATTTCGCCGCCGTGCTTACTTGCAGAATTTCGAACACTCCCTAACGTGGTGCTTACCGCAAAGTGGACAATTCGGTCCTTTATCATGCTGAACGAGAAGCGGCTCTCTTGATTCTTTTTGCCATCGGTGGTCAGTTGGCGATCGAGCATAGAGTGGCCCGGTAGATTGCGTTGAATCGCCGCTGAGAGGCGCTCTAATAGCCCTGGTCTGGGTGAAGAGTACCCGACAGTTCACCCTGTGGTTGATTAACGGCTGTGGTATCGAGCTGTTGGGTAGGAAATATTCTTTGTGATTAATACCTGAAATGGGAGACAATGGTCACTCCTTAAGTGGTTTTTTTGAGATATACGCTTGGATATTAGTAGAGTGAATCATAATGTTTTGTCGAAATAGAGAATATTAATAACGGCAGAAGAAATTTTCACTTTCCGTCGAAAACCGGTTATCTCTTTGAAGTGTGATGGTGTCGTCAACTTTGCCATTGGTTATTGATGGCTGACATTAGTGCTTCTAATTGGCTATCCAAACTGGCATCAATGATCCCGACTTCTGTTTCTAAAATACAGCCCCCTTGATCGAGACGCTCATCAGCAGTGATCTCTAAATAGCCGATTTCAGGGAAATCTTTGTGTACCCGTGATATTTGTTCGCGAACTGTTGCGGCCTGTTCAGGATTAACGCGCAGGATAACCTGTTTCTGGTTACTGACTAATGACAGGGCCTCACGAACTACCTGTAAGGTGAGGGAAACTTGGTCATAATTCTTTAGGATTTTACGTACAGCCTGCAATACTACATTGCTCATCTGTTGCTCCACCTGCCGGTAATATTGTTGGCATTGCAACTGGGTTTGATGAATCAGGTTAGCTTGTTCTGCGCGGGCAGCATCAATGCCTGCTTGCCAACCTAACTCTTTTTGTTGCTCATACACTGCCTGCGCGTCATGTTCAATTTCTTGTGCCTGGAGCCGGGCAGCCTCAAGCAGAGATTTGGCACTGAGGCAGGTCTGATAGTCCGCTTTACGCAGTATCTGGAGCTCAGGAGACAGTTGAAGATGCTCTGTCGTTATTTTAATAAATGGTAACATTCTGTATTCACTTGCTTAGCCAATTTGAGACACAATGCTTGTGCCAACGGTCGTTCTGCCTGGCTGACAGGCCAGGCCGCGAGGTTTTCATAAGAGGGAAGCCGCAGGCTCAGGCGATTAGCGAAATCAATAGGAGGAGACTCCATCGCCGTTAGCCAGAACTGTAAGGCACTGGTACGAAAATAGTTTGCATTGATTTCTGGTGGTAATGAGCGCTGCCAGCCAGTCGGCCAGTTGCCGATAATGATGTCGAGATACTTTAAGCAGAAGCGATGTCCCTCTTTTCCTAGTGAGCCATGTAAGTGGCGAAGTTCTGTCGCCATCAGACAATGGCGGATAGCTTGCCCATGAAGTAAAGCTCCTAGCCAAGTAAGAAGTTGTTCTAAGCACGATTGCTCTAACAGGGCGATATTTCCCAATCCAGTTGGTAATTCATAATCCACATTTAGATCAAATTGGGTCAGCAGTAGCCCATTTAGCCTGGGAGAGTTTCGCCACTCAGGTAGGGAAGATAAGACTGCAAGCCATTCCGGTAATAGATGGTCAGAATGAATATAGCTGGCAGGGCAAAACCGAAATTGATAAGGCGTTAATGCGGTTACCATTTATTGCATCCTGCTTCGGTGCCACAGGAATTGCGCCAGATTACTGACAAATAACAAGGCCAACAATAGTACCAACAGCCCAATCAGACGTCCCTGTGACTCTTCAGTCACTTGGATAGAGAACAGCGTGGAGTAGCGTGGTGCCAGCGGTACCTGACGCACGCCCGCTGCGGGCACTAATACGACACTGATCCGATCATAACTCAACCCTTCAATGCTGTTATTAACCAGTTGCTTGATCTGAGGAATGTAAGTGTCGAGTTGCACGTCCGCTGCGTGCTTGATAAACACTGAGGAAGAGGCTGGCGATAGTTTTTTACCTAGTCTGTCTTGCTCTTCGGGTAAAACAACATGTACCCGTGCTACCAGCACACCATCGATCTCAGAAAGTGTTCGAGCAATCTCCTGTGCTTTGGCGAAATTAAGCCGTGCTCGCTCCTCTATTGGTGAAGAGATAAGGCCGTCTTTAGGGAAGACATCTTGTAACGAGGAAAAGTTTTCCCGTGGATATCCTTTACGCTTGAGCACCTCAACAGCTTGGGCGATATCAGACTCTTCGACTAACAGCTTGATATTGCCATCTTTGTCTGGCTGCTTATCAGAGGAAATGCCCGCTTCCCTGAGCAAGGCTAACATTTCGTTGCCTTCTTTTTGGCTAACTCCGGTGTAGAGTTCGATTTTACAGCCAGTTAGCATCAGGACAGCGAGCATAACGCAGATTATATAGTGTTTCTTCACAGCTCCTCACTGGGCTTTCATTAGGGTTTCAATGTTTTGATTGAGCCGTCCTACCGTTTTGGCAATCAGCTCTTCTTGCAGGGTGATCCGCATTAGAGACCACTGCATTTGCATCAGGCTGTTAGGATCACTACTAGGGACTGCTAGCTGTGTTTCCAAATCTTGTTTTGCCTGAGTAAGTTGCTGTCTGAGCTGACCCAATTCATTGATCAGATTGTTTTCAATCCCCTGATCTTGATTGGACATAGCGTGTTCAAAACTCGCAATATTTTCGGCACTGGCCTGATGTGTGTTAAGTTCATCCAGGCTGGTGATCAGTGTCTCGCTTATCTGTGGTAGATCCATAGTTCCTCCAAATTTGAGGTATGTGCAGTTTATTTAGGTTGTCTATCCCTGTTTCATGGTGTTGTGGCTGCTCCATTATTCTTCCAAATCGGGTTTGTGTGAGTTTCGTATCAGGTTATCCACCATACCGTTACGGGGGATCAGCGTTTTTAACTCTTGTCGGATAAGGTCACTCAGGTACTCATTGCCAGGAATAGGCTTAATTTCGCCGAGTACCTCAAGAAGAACCGTCTCCTGCTGTCGACCCGTGGGGGCGAATTCACGAACAATCTTTCTAAGTTCTGGCATATCCAGTGGTGGTTTGATGTTGCCTGTCAAGCCACCAAACTGCGACCATAAGCGCTCTTGTACCGGGGCAATCAGCTTGGCCTGTAACTGAGCACGTTGGGAGGGCTGTTTATCAGGCGATAAAGCCTGATACCACTGCCATGTCACTCTGCGCTGTGTCGCTGGATCAAAATCGCCTAAAACGTTTTCCAGCGATTCTCCCTGTAGCCAGCGTTGTTGGCGCTCTTTCAGCATTTGCTGATCCGGCATGGTTTCCAGTGCTTGCTCAAAGCTGTGCTGATGCCTGGCGCTGACCGAAGGTTGTACCGTTGGTTGCGACACGGTGTTATAGGATGGCCCTTCAATCCTATTCATGAGCCAGTTGTTCCAGCATGCCGTCAACGAAGGAGAGCAATTGTGGATTGTCACTGCCAGCCATTCGCGTCAGCCTCTGCTCCAGAGCTGATGCCAGCCCCAGACGCCACTCACACAACGCTAACCAAGGTTCCAAACTAGGCCAAGGAAGGTCCCGACCAAAATCCAGCGCCTGTTGATATTTGCCTTGGTTTGTTAGAGAAGAGAGCCGAATCAGGTTTGCTGCTTCTTGCCCTTCCTCGCTTGACATCAGCCAGTCGGCAATAATATTGGCTTCGTCATGGCAGTGATGGCCGCTTCCAACCAGAGCAATATCTGCCAGTAGCCCTTTGAGTGAACGTGTCATGATTAGATCTTCTGTAATATTCCCTGCATCAGGTCTTTCATGGACCGGGTGACAGTAGAGTTAATGTTGTAGATGACCGACCATTTGTTAATCTTGTGTTGTAAATCAGCTAGCAAAGCAGGGTTATCAGCGCCCTTGTTGAGAGCAGTAATTGCTTCATCAACGTCTGTGTTGGCTTGGTTAGCTTGTTTACTCAACTGACCAGCAACCTTGTCGAGGGTATTAACTGTTGCTGAGGAAGTGAAAATTTGGGCCATGATGGTCTCCTTCTGTTGTGTTAAGTATTGTGATTGCGGCTTGGATGGCATCAGCCTCCAGTTGCCATTGTTGGTATTCTTGTGCGGAACCGCCACGTCTCAGGTGTTGCTTGATATCGTTCAGCGCCTGAGAAAGGCGATGTTGCATTTCGTTGACATAAGTGGGATCAGCACCAAACAGTCGTGCTTCCAGGGATGTCATCATGAAGCTGGGCTCCTGTTAAGTTTGACGATAAATTGTTGCTTACCCTTGGTAATAACAATCGCATCTTGACGAATGTCCTCGATGATTAAACCGTTTTCTGTGGTTGCTCCAACCGGGTAACGTAGGTTGTTTTTGAGTACCACATAGGGCACACGCCCGAGAGAAACGGCTCGGACGTCGAAATTGAGCTCATCATTGCGGGTGAGCTGCTTATTATTCAGTAATACCAGTGCCGGCTGGTTGCCGAACTCTTGCTTAAATACCTGTTGTAAGCGGTAGAAGTTATGCGTTTGGTGTTCATCCAGTTGACCTATGAACTCGATACGATCATTTTTATCCTTGTAGGTCAGCGTGTCAGGTAAATCATGTTTAGCCAATAACATATCCAGTCGCTTGAGGTGGTTACCGGTGAACCGTGTCTGGTCTTCTATGCCAAGCAAACCCGGAACATCCCGTTTGAGTAGTGACTCGATATTGTTCCATTGCTGGCTGGTATCAGTGACTTCGCCTATAAGGCGGATCCAACCGGGTTGTTTACCATCGCTACTTTGGATCTGGGCATAGCCTAATTTTTGTAAAATGAAATCTACCCCCTGACGTAACTCTTCCATAGTACGTAACTCCAGCCGATAACTGAGAGAGTGGGTATCGAGATACTGTTGCAGGGCCAGCCGTTGGTGGTTGAGAGCCACATAACCTTTGAGCACCGGCGGCCCGTGATTGGGCATCATTTGTACGCTCACCTGGCGATAGGCTGAATCACTACTGAGAAAACGGCGTAGTTCTTGCTCGGCCATACCGTTGGACATGTTGCTTCTTTGCCATCCTTCATGTCCAAGCAGCGCCAGGAAACCAAGTGCCAGTACCAGACAAAGTATCAACATTCCACCAGCTACCCGGCTATGATTTTGCCGGGCAGGACGCTGTGGTGTGACCGCTGGTTCAGCCAGTTGGTTTGGGAATGTATGTTGTTGGTCACAAAAAGCCCACAATAACGGGCCAGCCTCCTGACGGGCCAGCGCTTGCAATGTCGCACCCGGTGACAGCGGTTCGCCATTCTGACTTGGTGCGACTTCCCCGGCCCATTCCAACAGGCGAATTGAGTTTGGTTCGACGTCTAAGATCAGGTGCACAGGAGCAACATCTTCATCCACCAGAACGATATCTGCCTGTAGGGGGTCTGAGCCGATGGTTAAACGCCCCTTAGCTAAATTGACCTCAATACTTTTATTCAGTCCGCGATAAAAGCGAATTTTCCAACTCATCTATTCGCCTTATTTTGTACACGAACACACCAGGTTTCTTTCAGTGAACATTGCTGTTCAATGACTCGCCATCCGTAAGTGTTACCCATTCGGCATGAGTCTAAAAACGAGCTTTTACCTGCTTGCCGGAGCGTTTCTTGTATTTGACGAGCCGAGGATAATGGTTGGCACTGTGCACTCCCTAGAACTTTACCCAACGATAAGCTCTGATTAGAGATATCCTGTGTTGCCAGTAATCCAGGGCGTAGATCTTGTCCGTTACCAAGAGCCAGATAATGGGCTATCCCACTATCAATCAGACGTGGCTCAATAATGAATAGCCGTACTGATCGCCGAACTTGCTCACTGGTATTGCGAAACAAGACCCCCAGGTAGGGGATATCGCCTAAAAATGGCACTTTGCGTGTTATTTGACTCATTTCGTCGCGGTAGATGCCACCAATCAGCAGACTTTGCCCATGTCCAACTCTGGCAACGGTATCGACAACGGTTCGGCTGATAGTCGGGATGCCATCCTGCCCTGAGCTATTAGGTTTCTGGTTACCATCCTCAATATGCAGGTCTAAGCTGATTTCAGGAGAATCTCCTACTTGGATGACTCTGGGGATCATGCGTAGCATAGTGCCATAGGTAAGGCTTTTAAGCTCGGCAACCCGTTCGCCATTAACTTTCACGTAGTAGGTTTCATTGTTGTCAATGACTGCTTGTGTATTCTCCTGCGTTAAAAGCGTTGGGCGGGAAATCACTTGAGCGCTTCCTTTACTCTCTAGCAAGGTTATTTTGGCGAGCAGGTAATCCAGGCCACGGCGATCGACCAGGCTACCTAATGCGGCTGAACCGAAGTTTTCACCTTTTTCTTTGCTCTCTCTCTTTTCCCTGGCAGAAGTTGTGATATCAATGATATGGCGAGGCCCGGTGTTGATTCCGACTTGCCAGTCAACTCCCAGTTCTGAAAGGTTGTTTGCATCGATGTCTACGATGGAAAGGGCAACTTCAATCCGGGCGGAGGGTTTATCCAGTGCGTTGATCAAATGGGCGTACATGGACATCCTTTCCGGGTTATCCCGTACAATGATGGCATTTAGGGAGGGTTCTGCTTGTACGACCGCACGGCTTGAGTAGCTTTCTCCCATAGAAGAAGATGCTTCACCAGTAACAGCGGTCACATTGGTATCACTGAGCAGGCGGGAGAGAATGGTGGCTATGCCCGGCGCCTCAATACTGGTATCACGATACTGGATCTTGCGATCAACCACTGAGGCGTATTTGAGCGGGAAAATTTCCACTGTCAAGGCGCCTGTTTTTTCGCTACGCAGCAATGACTGCTGTTCCAGTGCGGATGTAGTCTGATCAACCAGTTCAAGATAACGAGGAGGGCCTGATACGTAAACCAGTTGGTTGCCTGGATCAGGACGCCAGCCAAAGCGTGGCTCCCAAATACCGGAACGTTTTAGGGCTTGCTGTAACTCCGTTGCATTGGTTCGTTCAAGTTTAAGCAGGCGCGATTGTATTTCACTGTTTTTGAATACATAAAGCACACTCCCGTCGTAGTACCAGACCAGATTATAGAGTGAGGATAAATGTTGCAGGAATTCCTGAGGAGTGTCCTGCTCAAAATGGCCGTTAACTTGATCGGTCACCTTGTCGCTGACAACCACTGATGCTTCATAGTTGGCACCGAAATTAACTAGTACATCCCGCAAGCTTTCTCCTTTTGCCAGATAGTTATAAGGCGCAGGAAACCAATCCAGATCTTGGCTATAAGCAGAAGGGAGCACCACACCGCTGATACTCAACGACAACAGTAGGGAACGGCATAGCCTTTGGAATGGTTTCATGGTTGCCATATTGCCTGTTTCCATTGAGGGGCGGATTGGGTTTCCGACAATAAAGCCATGACTTGTTCCAGTAGATCGACATGCAGAGTTAGCATCTGTTCCAGTATTTGAATATCCAAACTATCAAGGTCAAGGCGTGCTTCCAGAATAAGATTCTCTGATTCATCTAAGGTCAGTGCATGGGGAGCATGACGTCCCCAGCGCGTAACTTGTTGCAATAGTGTTTTCAGTAATTCAGCGCCTGACGGATCTTTTGGGTTATGGCGCCAGCTTAGCGGGCTGGATAACACAAGTTCAGTTCCCTGTTGGCGAAAAAACAGGTTGTAGTTATCAATGTGCAAATGGTAATGCCCTTGTCTATCGGAAACAAAAGGCTTCTGGCCTAAGCGGCTGGCCAAATGATTGAGTAGAATTTGCATGTTTCCTCTAATAATTAGGTCGTCGATTGCCAGTAAAAATTGTCCTGTGGCAGGCACAGAAAATGGGCACAAAGCCATTTTTTCAAGTGAGTAGCTTCCTCGGTGTCATGCTCTAAAGTAGTCAACCACGCCCAACAGGATGACAGTGCTTCGGGAACCGGCATAAAAGCGGTTAGGTCGCCGCCAGTCTGGAGTGCATCTAGCCCAGTAAACCAGTTGGGCCATGCTTCGCGAGCTTGGGTTTCCGTTGTCAACAGCCGTTTTTCTAATAGTTGCTTGTGTTGATTAAGCGCTGCTTGCAAAGATGTAACCTCTTTATGATATTGTTCCCGGCATTGAGACGAGACGCTTTCGGCTTGCTGCCAAAAATGCGCTTTAGCATGCAGTTGCCGTTCTTGGATCTGTAACTGATCAAATTCAGTGAGCCAGAAGTCTATTTCTGGTTCCAACAAACGGAGCCACCAGTCAAATAGCGGCTGTAATACCCAGTGCTGTAAAAGATGTTTGTCAGCTAGGTTTATGCGGTCACCCAGCACCTTATTCCAGTCACATTCCGGTTCTGCCGCCGCTCTAATGAGCTGTTGTAGGTCATCACGCCGCAAAGCTTGCCCGCAATTTAACCGTCTACGAAACCAGACAGACTTCATCAAGCTTTCCAGCAGATGTCTGGGTAGCAAACGTTGTAATAAAATAAACTGTTGGCTATTGATAATGTCTCTATTCTGATACTGAATAGCCGATGATTTTCCGAGTAATTGATCCCGGCGTGGAATTCCCGACTGCGTGACAGAGATCTTGCGGCCGAGAAACATGCTGGTTCGAGTCTGATTATGGTCTTGCTGGCTCATGCTATGCTCATCTTGCTGCTAGTCACTCTTGTCGATTAAATTAGGGATGGCCTTATTTTATCTGTCAGGCCAACGGTTAACTTGTAAAAAACGTCAGATTATTTTAGCCAATCGTTACTCTTTGCCATACCTGGCTCGACTGGGCGTGCAATTAAAGCGTCTCCGATAGCTTTGAGTAAAGTAGGATTGGCTGGAAAATCCTGCTTCCATCGAGATATTAACAATACTCATCTCGCTATTGAGTAGTAGCTGATGTGCATAAAGAATACGGCGTTCACTGATCCAAGCGCGTGGTGATATTCCGTATACCGAACGGAACAGCTCCTTGAAGGTGGTTAATCCCATACCAAATTCTTTAGCGAATTCACTGAGTTTCCACTCCTTAAGGTAGTGATTTTCCATAAAACTCTGTAAACGTTCCACTTGGCGATTGCTCAATTGTCGTAATACTGACATGAGCAAAGTACCTTGTTCTCCAAATGCTAATAACAATAGCAGTTCTTCTGTTCTGAGTTGACCCAGCGCTGTAGGATAATCATGAGCTAATAGATCGACCAACCCATTTATACTTTGAGATAACAGAGGGGATGAGGTAAATGCAATTAATTCGGGTGTTGACATGTTGTGCCGCTCGACTTCACTGAGCAGAGTACCAAAGCGTTGCAGAAACCCGTGGAGGAAAGTCGTACTCAGAGGCAACCAGAGTAGTTTGCAAGTATCACTACGCGTTTTTGCTGCATAACTGCCACGACGAACAAAAAGCAGCTCATTGTGGGAGATATCGTAGGTATTGGTGCTGTCCTGCCATGTCATTTCACCTTCGAGCAGGATATATATCCCTTCTTGGGGGTGCTCTATAACGTTAAAGGCAGGCATGCTACGCTGGAGTAGCGAGATATCCATTCCCTTCCCTGATGTTGTGATGCCGTTCATTCTATTGTCCTGGATCTGTTGGTGTTATGTTTTAAAAATACAAATCACATTATTATTAATAGATATTTTCTTTGGTTTCGCTGCCTGGAATAGACAGTGAAGAATAATTTTACGTATTTAACCTGATGGTTAACTATAGCATCTTTTAATTAAAATGATTTTTGCTAGTGAGCCTATAATGTTCTTTGGTTCGAATACTCTATTATTCTCACGTTTTATAAACGTTTTATAAACGAAGAGTGAAAAGGGATCAGTTTTTTGCACGATAACGATTGCTTATAAATTTTGCGCCCTTAGTTATAAACTGAGTCTTTTGTCTTGATTGATATTGATATTGATATTGATAGTTATCTCCTTTCATTCAGGAAATCTATTAGTGATTCATAATACGTTAGTAATTGTAATGAATGATAGCTAGAGTAATATTAACGAATTAGCAGGTGTAGAAATCAGCGCAAAGTGAAATCCAAATAGCTACGTGTAATATAAATCACTTAATAATTAATTCAATCTGGTTTCAACTATTTGATCAATCGATAAAAACAAAAAATCCACTCAACCTAATTGGATTGTTTATTATAATATTGTTTAAGCAATGTTAGGTTATTAGCAGTAATTTTTATTTATATTAAATTTGTTGTTATTATGTAATTAAATCGTATTTCGTTTGCAATTGAGCATTGGCAAGGTATGTTAAATGCCAATGCTCAGTTCATATATGCAGTTTGACTGTCAAAAAGTGCTGTTTGAGGACAGGTTACAGCTCCGGCGGGCGATCTTGCCACTGTTCTAGCCAGCGCAAAACTTCTGCGGTAGCTTGGATAAGATCAGCAGGAATATATTGGTCTATCAGGCCATCTTGATAAAGCGCTCGGGCCAGCGGAATGCGTTGTAACACCGGAATACCTTCCTCTTCAGCAATACGTCGAACTTGCAGGGCCTGCGCATTGGTGAACTTGAGTGTAATAAGAGGTAACGGTGTTTCGCCTTTTTTGTAACGGATACCTACCGCAATGTGAGTTGGGTTGGCGACGATAACTGATGAATTCTTAACGCTAGCGCGCATATTGCTTGATTGTAATTCTTGATGAAATTGACGTCGTTTGCTTTTGATCTCTGGGCTGCCTTCACTTTCTTTATATTCCCGTTTGATCTCGTCTTTACTCATTCTAAGCTGCTTAATATGTTGGTAGTGTTCGAAGGCATAATCGGCAATAGAAATCACAATAAGCCCCATGCCGCATACGGTCATTAGCTGGGTTAACATTATGCCGAGTACAGGAACAATACATCTTGTTCCACATTCTGGCAGGCGCAGTAGTGCTTGTAGATTGCCTGCCAGAGTAATCCAAACCAAGGTGCAGAGCAGTCCTACTTTAAGTATCGATTTGATGAATTCCACCAGACTCTTGATAGAGAAGATTCTCTTAGCACCTTCAACAGGGTTGATCTTTTTAATATCAGGTTTGATGGAGTGTCCACTAAGTAGAAAACCGTATTGAGCGAAGTGTGATGCCAGCGATAGCAAAACGGAAACGCTTAGAATTGGCAGGCAGAGGTAGACCAGCTCTTGCATTAAGTTTTCAACCACATGGTTGAAGGCTTGGGGAAAGGGTTTCTCCAGCAGATTAGCCGGGATTAGCATCAGTTTACCCAGATGTTCCAAATAGTATTCAGACATGACCATTATCATGCCGATTAGCCCCAATATTAAGGAAGTGGAGACGACTTCGTTACTTTTGGTTACCTGGCCTTTCTTCCGAGCGTCTCTAAGTTTCTTGGGGGTAGGTTTTTCAGTCTTTTCTCCACTCATGGTGCCTCCAGAATAGGGATTAACATGCGCACTGGGGAGAGAATTAACAGCACTTTATCATAGGCATGGTGCATCAATAATCGGATATAGATAACCAGTAACAGGCTGGCAATTGCACTTTTGATCGGCATTGCTAACACGAAAACGTTGAGAGAGGGAGCAAAACGGCTAATCAGTGCCAGCCCGAACTCTGCCAGAAACATGGCAATTAGCAAAGGAGCAGCCATTAAAGCGCAGAGCTGTAGTAGATAGCTAAACTGCCCATAGAAAAAGTGGAGCCACTGGTTGGTAATTTGGGGAAAAAACTGCGTTACCGGCCAACTGTTATAACTTTGAAATAGGGCGCCAAGCAGACCAAGAAAAGCGCCGCCGGAGAAAAAGAGTGTTATCAAAGTTTGAGTCAATAATAGACCCGTGGGTGAGGTTTGACTTCCCAGGGAAGGGTTAAGCACTGAAGCCATTGTTGCTCCCCGTTGGTTATCTATAATAAAACCAGTGGCTTCCATCGCCCAAAATGGGATAGAGGCGATAAAGCCGATGAGCAGACCAAGCAGGACTTCCTTACCGAGCAACAGCGTCAATTCCAGACTACCTAATGTGGGCAACTGACTGCCTGCTACTGTTGGGTAAGCATAAAGGGCCAGTGAGCAGACCACGCTGTTGCGGATTAACCCACCACCTAGCATCTGTTTGCTGAGCACAGGAAATATCACAAAGCAACTCATAATGCGTGGTAACAACAGGGTATAAGCAAGCATTTGTTGCTGGAGCTCTGGTAGGGTCATTTGATTAGCGGCACCTTAAGAAAGGTCATGTTGGCAAAGCTATAGAGTTCGTTGCCAAGCCAGGTAGCTGTAGCGAATAGAGTAATGATGACCGCAATTAATTTGATGACAAAACCAAGTGTTTGTTCTTGTATTTGAGTGAGCGCTTGGATCAATGAAACCAATGTTCCTACTGCCGCAGCCATGAGTACAGGCGGCAGGGAAAGGATTAACACTAACCAGAGAGATTGGCTGGTGAAATGCAAAATATCAGCATTACTCATGTTCAATCTCCATAACTGATAACAAGGCCGTGTGTCAGGCGTGTCCAGCCATCAAGCAGGACAAATAACAGTAGTTTGAAAGGAAGTGAGATAGTCATTGGAGAAACCATCATCATCCCCATTGCCAGCAGAATGTTAGAAATAATGAGATCGATTGCAATAAATGGTAGATAAAGAAGAAACCCAATTTCAAAAGCTCGGGTTAATTCACTGACGGTAAAGGCAGGTAACAGTATCAATAGGCTGTCTGGTTCTAGCCGATCTGCATACTGGCTTGGCCAAATTTGTCGGGTACTATCGATAAAGAAAGTGCGTTCACTGGGTTTAATATGTTGTTTGAGAAAATTCCGGTAAGGTGTCAGGCCCTCTTCCACAAATTTATCTACTGATTGCGCATTGCTGAATGAAACTTCATTTTGACGCAGGTAATCTTGAGTGGCGAAACCCACTGGAGCCATCACATAGATAGTAAGGATAATTGCCAATCCGTACATAGCCATGTTGGGTGGGATCTGTTGTACGCCCAATGCGTTACGCAGTAAGGAAAACACCACAGACAGTTTGAGAAAAGAGGTCGCCATCACGGCAATAAAGGGAAGCAGAGCTAGCAAGGCCAGACCGATGATGAGATCCAATTCGTTTGGTAGCTGGATCATGGTTGCTTCTCCACGGAGAGATGTTCAACTCTTACTCCCAGACGCCCTTCAATATCCACCAATCGCCCTGAACCTAGGCATTTCTGATTGACGAGAATACGTACCTCACCATCTGAAGGAACACCAAGATCGAGTAATGAGCCGGGTTGCAGGCTGGTGAGTGTCTGTAGATCTAGAGTCTGACGGCCCACTTCGAAACTGACATGAACCTCCAGTTCGTTTAAGTCTGTTACTGGCAGAGCGTTGTCAGAACTATCAGGAGAGGGTGTGTGCATAGTGATTAACTCCAATTTATGGTCATGGGATTTAAAGTAGGCCCAAGGGCGTCCTTCCAGATACGCTAATAAAGGGTCATCTGGTTGTTGCTGTGGGGGCAGTAGCAGCACATCCCCTGATTCCAGAGTACGAAACACATCTAAAGTCAGGATTATTGCTCCCCATTGCAGAGAAAGTCGTAATGGAATAGGCAGGCATTCTCCAGGTTGACGTTCTGGCAATATGGCAATTAAGGGGGATGGCTCTGGTGACCAGAGCGGCAATGTGGCCCCTGGCCGTTCAAGGCGTAGTCGTAAGCAAGCTGACAAAGGACGTTCTGACGTGGTACTCAGTGCTGACCATGACAAAGTGGGTAGCACTTTGCTTTGATATTCCAGTAGTGCCAACAGCAGATCTTGAGGGAGTGATGTGAGGTCTGCTTGTTGTAGATCAGGTGCGAGCCACAGCGCTAACTCGGCTGCATGGCAGTACAAGGAGAAGGTTTGTCCCTGCCAATGGGCGATCAGTTTCCTGTCTAACGTCTGAGGAGCAGAAATCACATCCAGCGAGAGAGAGTTATTATCCCAATTAAATTGTTGCTGGTGGCGACTCAGGGTCTGGTGCAGCGTTAATTCTTCCAATGAAACTTTGGATAAGGTCAGGCTATTCATGCATCTTTTTTCCATTCTTCATATACGCTGCGACGTTGACGTGATCCATGTTCATTATCCGTTTGAGACGGAAGGGAGAGTTCAACAGTTTGTGTTGGGTAAAGAAGTTGTAGACGTTCAATCAGTTCAAAGCGTGCCTGTTTCAGGAGTTGTTGAGCGGCCGGATTCGCTAAAATCTCTATTTGAAGTTTGCCATGCTCGCTGGTGAGTTGGATCTCAAGTGCTCCCAGGCTAGGAAGTGTCAGATGTAATGTCGCCGGACGTTGCTGTTGGGTTAGTTCGATACTGATCTCTACACTCAGTTTGTCGATTAACGCTTCCAAAAGGGGAGATATGGTTGAAGTTGCTTGCATCGTGGCGAGGATGCGCTCCCCCGGCAAGAGCTGCGTTTGTGGGAAGAAAGGTGTTTTCCCGTCTGATCCACCAGAGTAAGAGGATTGAGAGTCGGACTCTTTTGGCTTTAATACCAACAAATGGGATGTTTCGATTTCATCCAGTGTCTTTCCTTCCGCAGGGCTGATTTCGTTGGCATGGCGGGCAGGTATAGGTAAAGTCGGGTCTGTTTGTTGGTGAGGAATGGCACCGTGTTGTGTGTCTGGCTGAGATGGGGATCGGCCAGGTATTGTCTGCATCATTGCATGATGTGCCAGTTCATCGTTTACGTCTTGCTGAACAGGCATCATTGTTGTGTCAGGATGAGAAGTTACCGTGATATCAACCGGTTTTAGGCCGGAATCAGTTAAGGTGTTCAGGTTTGACTGACGTGTTGGGACTTCGGGTGCTGACAGAGATTCCCTTATCTCGTTAGCGATCTCATTAAGGCGATGAGCGAGGGCCGATAAGTTTTTTTTCTGATTTTGAAGTGGTGCAGGCATGTCATGGCCTGTCAATGGTAAGGTTTGCTTGCGCGGATCATCAATTGCCGGTTGGGGAGAGTCGAATAGTGGAAGCTCCTCATCTGAGTCATGTGTGGCATGTTGATCCGCTGGTTTATTGTTTGTCGTCGTATTGGTTAACGGTTGTTCCGTCCGCCGTGTGGTTGACTGACGCGTGTTGGCGGCATGAGAGGTGATAGCTTGCTCGAAACGGCGTTGCAAATCTGCGTCTGCTTCTGCGGGAGACGATGTTGGGAGGGAGGATACATCTTTTTTGCCGATAGCTGTCAGTGGGTTCATACTCTTCTGTTTTACACTCTTTCCTGGCGATGGAACTCTTCTTGTTCCAGCTCTTCCTGGTATTCACCTTGGACTCGGATCGCCTCTTGTTGCTGACGACCCAATTCATTAAATTTTTCTTGCTGCTGGCGTGCGTGGTGCAGAACACGTTGACACTCTTTTAATTGGCGGAGTTCCAGCTCCACTTTTTCAGTCATTTCAGCCACTTGCTTTTCCAATTGCGCTTCATTTTCGCGTAACAGGGCAACTTGTTGTTGCCAGCGTTCAAGACCTTTGCGGTCAATAGGTTGGCCCTGACACAATTCAAAAAGCCGTTGTTCTTCTTCTATTCGCCATTGACAGTAATCTTGCAAGGTTTGCAAAGCCTGCTGATGGTGTTGACGGGCCGTTTGCAGTTTCATTTGTTGCAAGGAAAAATGTTTTTCAGCGCGTTCGACTCGCAAGGTCTTTATACGTTGTAAACGGCCAATCATTATTTTGTTATCTGCTGTAATTGAGCTAAGGTTTGCGGTAAATCACTTGGCTCATGGGTGCCTTGGCGTAACCAGCTACGTATTGCTTCAATGTGCGCAATGGCATTGTCAGCAACGGGATCTTGCCCTTTTTGGTACTCTCCAATCTGCAACAAAAGCTCAACTTCTTCATATTTAGCTAGCCATTTGCGCAACAGGCCGGCCTGAGCCTGATGTTCAGGAGTGATAATTTGATTCATCACCCTGCTAGCGGAACGTAACACATCGATAGCTGGATAGTGGTTAGCCGCCGCCAGTTTGCGTGACAAAATAATGTGACCATCAAGGATAGAGCGGGTCTCGTCTGCGACAGGCTCTGTCATGTCGTCGCCTTCCACCAAAACGGTATAGAGGGCGGTAATCGAACCTTTGTCGGATTGACCAGCACGTTCCATTAGCCGTGGCAAAGCGGCGAACACTGACGGGGGATAACCACGTCGGGTTGGCGGCTCACCGGCAGCTAAACCTATTTCTCGTTGCGCTCGGGCGAAACGGGTCACGGAATCCATTAGCAGGAGCACACGCTTACCTTGATCACGAAAATATTCAGCGATTGATGTAGCAACAAATCCTGCTTTAGCCCGCTCCATTGCCGGGCGGTCTGAGGTCGCTACCACCAGCACTGAGCGTTTTAGGCCCTCTTCACCAAGATCCGATTCGATAAATTCCCGCACTTCACGGCCACGTTCACCGATGAGCGCCAGCACGGTAACATCAACTTCGGCGCTACGAATCAACGTAGATAACAGCGTACTTTTTCCGCCGCCAGCGGCAGCAAAAATCCCCATACGTTGACCTTCGCCGCAAGTGAGTAAGCCATCAATAGCGCGTACGCCGAGAGAGAGCGGGTGCTCAATCCGTTTACGACTCATAGGGGCCGGAGCATCTCGGTAAACCGGATACCAGGCTTGTGGCTCCGGTAATTGACCGCCGGAAAATGGATTACCTAGCCCATCAAGGACTTGTCCTAACAGGTAGTCCCCCACGCCAACTTGATGCATGGCTCCGGTTGGACTCACTTCGGTATTTGAAGAGATACCAAACATCTCGCCAAGAGGTGTTAACAAGGCTTGATGTTGTTGGAATCCAATCACCTCCGCCAAAAGCGACAGTGTGTTGTCAGGATTGCGTAAGTGACAAAGTTCACCTATCCGTACACCAGGAATAACGGCTTTAAGTAGTGTACCCGTGACCTGAGTAACCCTGCCGCGAATCTGAATTAGCCGGCATTCATTAATGGCGTGGCGCATTTTGCCGGGAATATGGTCTAGGGAAAGCTTCATGATCGTTTATATAACCTCTGCTATAAATACTATAAAGAAGGGGAGGAGGAAGGGATTGCAACCTGAGTCGGGAGTTTTTAGAAAATGGTTGGAGTTTACCTGGCTGTTCTCTGCTTTATCGGTAAGATTTCCTATTTTATTCACAGTGTGTTGCTCATGTTTTATGAGTCTTATATCAGAACAATGGGGCTATTCCTTGAGTTATGGCGGTTTTTGCTAAAAATTCACGACTGATTTTGGCATAGGCACAGGAGCGGTATCTTTATAATTTGTTCATTATTAACTCTGATATGACAAGGTAGACTATGGATATTATCCAGAATCATCTTCATTCGGTAACTTTATCAGAACTGGGTGCTGGGGTTACCGCACAACAGGAACAAGCTAAGGTAGGTCAGTTTCAGGGAGAGAAAGTTGTGCTGGTATCAGCATCCCAGTCTTTTGCTGATGCGGCCGAAGAGATGACTTTTGCATTTTCGGAACGCAAGGATATGCCACTCTCCAAACGTAAAGTTAGTGATGGACATGCCAGGGTGCGAGAAATTGAGGCACTGGTGGGTGAATATTTGCAGAAGGTGCCAGATTTAGAGCGTCAGCAAAAGGTCAAGGCATTAATCTCCCACTTAAATAATGCTCAACTGACTAATATTGCTCAGTTACAGGCTTATCTGGAAAGTTTCTCTGGAGAGGTGAGTGAGCAATTCTATGCGCTAAGTCAGGCGCGTGATGCGCTGGCAGGCAGGCCAGAGGCACATGCCATATTGACATTGGTTGAACAGGAGTTGTCACGCTTAGCGCGAGAGCAAGGAATTGCTATCGAGTTGGGGGCCCGCATTACGCCTGATGCCACGACAGCAGCTAAAAATGGGGTTGGCAACTTGCAAGCGTTGCGCAACATCTATCGTGATGCAGTGATGGATTATCAAGGGTTGTCGGCTGCCTGGCGGGATATTCAATCCAATTTCAAGAGTAGTTCCCTGATGGAAGTAACAGGATTCATCATGAAAGCGTTGAGTGCTGATCTGGACAGCCAACAGCGGCAACTTGATCCTATTAAGTTGGAACGTGTGATGAGTGACATGCATAAACTCCGTTTGCTTAACAGTTTATCGGTTCAGGTTGAACAGTTATGGAAAAGCGTGGTAGAGGGGGAAAGTCATGGCATACGGGCCTTCTGACCTTATGGGGGATGTCGTTTCTCTGGTTGAGAAACGTTGGGCCAATGTGCGAGATGTTGAAATACTCGGTCATGCTTTGGGATTGCAGGATAACCAAACTCAAATTCATTTCTACCGGGAATTGAAGCGATTGATTCGTTTGATTCCGGTGGAAGTGTTCAGTGATGAAGAGCAGCGCCAAAACCTGCTTAATGCTTGTCAGCTGGCGCTGGATACAGCAATTGAGAGAGAAGAAGACGAATTGTGGTCGGGAGAGGGAGCATCATGAACTGGATAGAGCCACAGTTGCTCCAGTTTTGTCAGGATTTGGGTATGGAGATGTCTGATGCTTCTAGCCCCTTGATCCAAATCGATTTTGAGTATTCTGGTACGTTGCAAATTGAGCGCTATGGTGGCGCATTAACACTTTGGCTGGCCCGTGAAATTCCCTGGCATCAGGGAAAAGAGGTCATGGTGAAAGCGATGCTACTCACTTTCAGTGGTCAGGGGCCCGAGCTGCCCTTGCGTTGTGGCTGGCTGGGAGAAGATCGTCTGTTATTGTTTATGACATTAGATGAACGACATATAACGTTGCCCTTGCTGCATCAGGCATTTCGCTCTTTGCTAAGAGTACAGCGTGAGGTGCTCGCTTCGTGAGCAAAATCGCTGCTGCCCATATAGGAATTGAGCAACTAACGGCGATCAGTCGGGAAGAGATAGAGGTTAGTTTACCTGATCGCTACGCGCTATTGCCCGATGGTCAATCCGTTGAGACACACGCCGCACGTCTTTATCCGGCCAACAAGGCAGATCAGGCTTTGTTGGCTTTTGCCTGCCCGCAAGATGGGTTTCACTCTCTGTTGCGTCCACATGATTTTCGTCAGGCGGTTAGTGGTCTGCGTACAATTTTGCAACAAGGTAATGACATCAGGGTACAGCATGCTGTCTCCCTGTTGGAAAAAATGAATCAAGATGAACAGTTGTTGCAGATGGCTCTGCACCTGTTGCACAAGGTATGACCATGACTCTCAGTGCTAAACAGCAGAGCGCTCTGTTGCTGCTCGGCTGGCTTCAACTTCAATACGGTCATCCTGACCGAGCTCGTATTTTATTGGATGCATTACTGGCTTTGCATCCTGAACATCAGGAAGGGCGTCGCGCCTTGGTGGTTTCATTACTTAAATTGCAAGAGGGGAGTATGGCAAAAGAACATTGCACTCTCTTACAAGAGCAGGGTGAACAAAGCGCCGCCCTCTGGCTTTGTGTTAGCCGTGCTTGTCAACAGGAAGGGAACCTGGAAGAAGCACGCAGTGCTTATCAGCGTTATCTCGCTCAAGGGGCCCTATTGTGAACCGTGGGTTTGAGTTATTGCGTCTGATTGGCGAGCGTAAAGACATCATGTTGGCAGTATTGTTGCTAGCCGTGGTCTTCATGATGGTTTTGCCGCTTCCGCCTGTCCTACTTGACATTTTGATCGCCATTAATATGACCATCTCTGTTGTGCTCATGATGATGGCGGTCTATATCAATTCCCCTTTACAGTTTTCCGCTTTTCCTGCGGTCTTGCTAGTGACCACGCTGTTTCGTTTGGCGCTTTCCGTCAGTACCACCCGGATGATCCTCCTGCAAGCAGATGCCGGTAAAATAGTCTACACCTTTGGTAATTTCGTTGTCGGTGGCAACCTGATAGTCGGGATAGTGATCTTTCTGATTATCACCATTGTACAATTTATCGTCATAACCAAAGGTTCGGAGCGCGTAGCTGAGGTTAGTGCTCGTTTTTCCCTTGATGCCATGCCGGGTAAGCAGATGAGTATCGACGGAGATATGCGTGCCGGCGTTATTGACGTCAATGAAGCCAGGGAGAGGCGTAGCATTATCGAAAAAGAGAGCCAGATGTTTGGTTCGATGGATGGTGCGATGAAATTTGTTAAGGGTGATGCGATTGCGAGTCTCCTCATCATCTTTGTCAACATTTTGGGTGGGATAACTATAGGCGTCACCCAAAAAGGGATGTCTGTGTCCGATGCATTGCAGCTCTACGCCATTTTGACCGTTGGTGATGGTATGGTCTCTCAGGTTCCTGCCCTGTTGATTGCGATTACGGCAGGCATCATTGTTACCCGAGTTTCATCAGAAGACGCCTCTGATCTAGGTAGTGAGATTGGTGATCAGGTCGTTGCTCAACCAAAGGCACTATTAATTGGCGGTGTTTTATTGGTGGTATTTGGCCTTATTCCTGGATTCCCTACATTAACTTTCTTAATTCTTGCACTGGTGGTGGCGGGTGGCGGTTATTTGCTGTTCCAGCGCCAGCGACAAGTCAACGCCAGCCAACAAGCGGATCTTCCTAGACTGTTAGCCCAAGGGGCAGGCGCACCGGCGGCCAAATCTAAACCCAAGAGCGGCAGTAAGGCCAAAGCTGGAAAACTGAGTGAGAAAGAGGAATTTGCTATGACGGTTCCTTTACTTATTGATGTGGATGCGGGATTACAGGCTGAGCTGGAAGCTATTTCACTGAATGATGAATTAATACGGGTACGACGCGCCCTCTATTTGGATTTGGGCGTACCATTTCCGGGTATTCACTTACGTTTTAATGAAGGGATGAAGCAAGGGGAATACCTGATCCAGCTACAAGAGGTACCTGTTGCCCGTGGTCGGCTGCGTTCAGCGCATTTACTGGTGCAGGAACCGGTCAGTCAGTTGGAACTATTAGCTATCCCTTACGAAGAAGGGGAACCTCTATTACCTAATCAGCCTACCTTGTGGGTAGCTGAAGCACATCAGGAACGTTTGGCGAAATCCGGGCTAGCGGTTTTATCCATGTCTCAGGTGATCACTTGGCATTTGTCACATGTGTTGCGGGAGTATGCCGAAGATTTTATTGGCGTGCAGGAAACCCGTTATCTTCTAGAACAGATGGAAGGCAGTTATGGGGAATTGGTCAAGGAGGCCATGCGCATAATCCCATTGCAACGGATGACCGAGATACTGCAACGGTTGGTAGGCGAGGACATCTCTATTCGTAATACACGTACGATTCTCGAAGCTATGGTGGTATGGGGGCAGAAAGAAAAAGATGTGGTGCAATTAACGGAATATATTCGCAGTAGTCTCAAGCGTTACATCTGTTACAAGTATGCTAATGGCAACAATATCTTGCCCGCTTATCTGTTGGATCAACAGGTAGAGGAACAAATTCGAGGAGGTATTCGCCAAACGAGCGCGGGTAGCTACTTGGCGCTGGACCCGGCAGTGACGCAAAGTTTCCTCGAACAGATGAAGAAAACAGTGGGCGATTTAACGCAAATGCAGAATAAGCCAGTGTTGATCGTATCAATGGATATTCGTCGCTATGTCCGTAAGTTAATTGAAGGTGATCACCACGGTTTGCCTGTGCTCTCGTATCAAGAGTTGACTCAACAGATCAACATCCAACCGCTTGGTAGGGTGTGTCTATGAACCGTGATCCGCTTACCCCTTGGTTTGAGGAGCAAGGTTATTCAGTACAGCCTCACTGTATGGGGAATAGTCCAATCCCTCTTGGCTGGCGTGTATGGTATGAAGGTTGTGAAATTGCCTGGCGTTATGATGCACCGCGAGTTTGGATCGTGATGTTACGCCGTACCCGGCAGCGTCGAGGGCTTGCTAATCCATTTGCGCCTCTTTATCTGTTGGCAACAGCAACGATGGCCGTACTTGGGCCGGGTAGCCGGCTTTATGGTCAAGTTAATACTTTGGTTGACTCTCCTCTTAATGATGAACGTTTGGCCCGGTTTTACCATCGCTGGACAGGCGCAAGTGAGGTTGCGGCTGGCTGGTTCGAGTTAGAAGCCAGTTGCGTTATATCGCTACATCAAATGAGAAAACAACAAAAAAAAGTCCAACGTTGACAGGAAGAATCAATATCTCTCTTTATTATAGGAGTCATGGATGCAAGAGGAACCCAACGCCAAGGTACTGCAAGCTGCTGAGGCAGCCATTGAGGACAGTGATCACAGACTGCAACTATTGCAGGAGATGTGGCAGTCTCTTGGCATCAACCCAAGTGTAGGTACAGAACTGTTTGGTCATGCTGACGTTACTTTGGTTCAGAATGCTGAGCAAGAGTTGCTGACAGAAGTTAATCGCTTACGAAGCAACCAACTACCCTCTCTGGAAGAGGGAAAGCGTCTTCGTCGCCCACCTCGTATGCGTGGCATTATTGTATAAGGAGTTTGAAGGTTGAAGGTGGAAATTAGGCCATATCAAAATGACCCACAGCTTTTCTTGGCAGATCTGGAAGGGGTTTCGCTAGAGCAATTACAAGGTTCTAAATCTTCGAAGCTTGATGAATTGGTTAATCTTATTTTTGATAAGGGGATCAAGATTACATCTGATTCTGATGTTGTCACTGAAAATAAGGAGCTCCTGAAAAAACTGATTGCCTATTTTCTGCCAGCGAACGCTATTGTCGAAAATGGTCATTTCGATAGCCAAATAAAGAATGGTATTGAGAATCTTAAATCCTTCTTGAATAGCCCGACATTAAAAACTGATTGGACATTAAGGGATTTTCTGGCTGCGGTTCATTTTAATTTAACGCCGGATCGTCTTGATGATGATGTAATCGATATTTTTGTTTCTGTTATGTCAGGTCATGATAAAAAACGACTTGAGTTGCGTGATGAACTGGCTACATTGACCGCAGAGTTAAAGATTTACAGTGTTATTCAATCGGAGATTAATGCGAAATTAGCAGCTAATGTGACGCTTAATATTACTGATGGCTCCTTCAATTTGTTGGACCATAAGAAATATGGTTTTAGTGATCAGGCTGCTTTTGAGAAAAGTGCTGAATATAAACTGTTAAGGAAGATATCTTCTGACTCTAAAATCTCTATTAAGAAATTCTTAGAAAGTTCCGATAAGCAAAGTGGCGCTATGACAGGTCTGGCAGATTCATATGAATATAATAAGGAAAATAATCGATTAGCCAACTTCTCTACTTCGGTTAATGATCGTGTAAATCCACTAAACAATATTGTCCAGGAAAAAACAACACGTTTAAATGAGGCTAGTTCCCGTTATAACGCGGCTATTGAGGCGTTAAACCGTTTTATTCAAAAATATGACAGCATCATGCGCAATATTCTCGGCGCAATTTAAGGAATGATTATGGAGCATCAAGAAACATCAACGACTTCTGACCAATATGCACAAGAGCTGGAATCTTTTCTTCATGATGGTGGCACTCTTGCCATGTTGAAGGATATTTCTAGTGATACGTTGGAGCAACTTTACTCATTAGCGTTCAACCAGTATCAGTCAGGCAAATGGCAGGATGCACATAAGATATTCCAGGCTTTGTGTATGTTGGATCACTATGATTCTCGGTTCTTCCTTGGATTGGGTGCATGCCGACAGGCAATGGGGCAACTGGAGCAGGCAATTCAAAGCTATAGCTACGGAGCAATGCTTGATATTAATGAGCCCCGTTTTCCATTTCATGCTGCCGAATGTCTCCTGCAATTAGGAGAACTCGATGGGGCTGAGAGTGGCTTCTACTCGGCCCAACAACTTGCGGCAGCTTTGCCGGAACAGGCCGCTTTGGCTGCCAGTTCCAGTGCAATGTTAGAAGCTATTACAATAAAAAGGACTCAGGAAAATGGTTCAAGTCAGTGAATCTAAAGTTCCTCAATCGAGGGTCAACAGTTTTCAGGTTGATGAAATCCGCGCAACTATACCTCCTAAAAGCGAGGAGCACGTCACGCCTAGTCAGGCGGGTAATTTGCTGTCTTCTGATGCCGCTAGGTCACGAGGAGTATCATTGCCAGCACCATTGGTGGTGGTGAATATTCACCCTAACCGAGAAGAAATGGCAAGGATTAAATCGGTTACGCAGGAGGCTAAGCAGGCAGTGGGACTGATAAAAGAGCTGACAGCAAAGCTGACAGAAACTTCGTTGTTGTCCTCTCTGGTATTGTCCTCATCTGAGGCAATAGAGATTGAATTGGGCAAATTGACCAGCGAGCTTAAGAGTAATCAGACTGATCTCAAAATCCAAGATATCCAGCGAGCACGTCAACAAAGCTTGCAGAAAATGGATGAGAACCAGCAGAAGATTAAAGAAGCTGAAAATTCTGCTAAAGAGGCGCAGAAATCTGGATTGTTTTCTAAGATCTTTGGCTGGATCAGTGCAATTGCTTCAATTGTGGTCGGAGTAATTATGGTTGCTACCGGTGTTGGTGCGGTAGCAGGGGGTTTGCTGATTGCCGGAGGGGTAATGGGTGCAGTCTCTCAGGGACTACAACAAGCAGCTCAAGATGGTTTAATCAGCAAGGAAACCATGAAATGGCTAGGGCCGGTCATAACCGCGATTGAGATTACGATGGCGGTGGCAGCGGCGGCGGTCAGTTTCGGTGGTTCGGCCGCCGGTTTGATAGCGAAAATGGGCGCTAAAATGGGCAGTAAAGTGGCTGATATGACAGCTAAGATGGCAGTAAAGGCAGCGGAGCTTTCTGCAAAAGCCGCCGGTACAGCAACTAATACTTTGTCCCGTGGTGTGAAAGTCGGTATGCAGGTAAGTGACATGACGGTGGATCTTGCTAATGGTGCTGCTCAAACTACCAATGCGGCCTTCCAGAGTAAAGCGGCTAACCGACAAGCTGATGTACAGCTCTCGCGGAGCGAATTGACCGTATTTCAGGCTGTTATGGACAGGCTCAAAGAGGAGTTGTCCCAAATGGTAGAGTCTTTCCAACATGTGATGGAAATGATTTTCCAGATGCTCAATGCCAGGGGCGACATGATAAATAACCTTGCCCGCCGACCACAGGAAATTTAGGGAATAAAAAGATGAGAATTAATGATAACGTCAGTAGTCAAGGGGTGACTTCCAGTCATGGTGTTGAAGTTGGAACTGACAACTTTGTGTCGACACCGACAGCACATGAAGCTGCTATTCAACAGCCGGAAAAAATGAGGTTCACGGATAAGGTTGAATTGATTGTACCGAAACAGGGCCTCGATCCCAGTCGCTTAGGAAATGTCGGACAAGAATTAAATAACACGCTGGATATGATGTCGCTGCTTTTTGAGATTGCAAAGAGGATGCGTGAACTGGGTATTTTACAGCGTGACACTGAGAATAAAGCGTCCATCGATGCTCAGAAATCACAAGTGGATGAAATGCGGCATGGCGCCAAATTGATGATTGCTATGGCAGTGGTTTCAGGCTTAATGACGGTTGGTTCAGGGCTGGTAGGTAGTTTTTCTTCCGTTAAAAACAGTCAAGCGGTTAAGCAGCAGAAGACGTTGGAAAGTAATATTGCTGGTCGTAACGAATTAATCGATCTTAAATTGCAACAGCTAGGTAAGAATAGCGATGCGGATCGCGCTGTGGTTGGTAAAGTATGGGCCAAAGATCAGCTTTCTGATGAGAGCA
Organism: Photorhabdus sp. RM96S; assembly: GCF_042879335.1. Classification (NCBI taxonomy): domain Bacteria; kingdom Pseudomonadati; phylum Pseudomonadota; class Gammaproteobacteria; order Enterobacterales; family Morganellaceae; genus Photorhabdus; species Photorhabdus sp. RM96S. Next base: position 137,718 of record NZ_JBHFKT010000001.1, read on the forward strand.
CTTTGAAATCTCTTACTTTGGTTTTTGAAAGTCGTAACAGCAAGCAGCAGTTCTTAACTTCAGTGATGAAATCTTTAGAGAGTATGTCCAATAATTCCGTGCAGGTAGAACAGGGGCTTTCTCAGGCTAAAGCCAAGGAACATGAAGTGGATTCATCTATTTCTCAACATGAAAAACAGAAGAGTGAAGATCAGATTTCATTGGATAACAATTTCATGAGAGATGTTTTGCAATTAATACAGCAGCTTTATCAGAACCATGTTCAGGCATGGCGTGCGGCGACTGGCGTGGTGTAATGCTGGCGGAGTAGACCCGTTGAATAATAAGCGTGGGCGCACCGAAAGGTGCGCTCTTATTGATGGATACCGTTATTTGATCTCGTTTTTAAAATCTACTCATACCGTCAAAGGTGCAGAAAAACGAAAATATCCAATTAAGATTTCAGTTCTTAACAAGCAGAATGTGTTAAGGAAAAAAAGCATCTTCCTATGCTCCGGTGTTTGGTTTTTGATAATCACTGGGGTGACCTTTTTATTAAAAGAATTGGCCTTGAGTGACAGAGGTCCAAAAGGCGATGGTAGTAAACTGAGTCCCTTTTCTGCGGGGGTAACCCGTTTGTTTGACTACTCGGTAATTCAAGTTGGTCTGATTGCCTTCTCTAGCAGGAGTAACCCATGGATGTGATAGCCATCGTCAATCAAGTTTTGGCTGAATTTGCTGCTAAATTTGGCTTGCCGCACCTAGCTTTAAATCATGAAGGTGTGGCTGCTCTCTGTTTTGATGAGCACCTTCACCTCTCTTTGATCTTAATTCCTGAACGTGACCAGCTCGTTTTACAGATAGATGTTGCTGACATCACTGTGGTCGGAGAGGGGATTTTCCGCCAATTAGCCAGCTTTAATCGTCATTGGTATCAGTTTGATCTTCACTTTGGTTTTGATGAGTCAACGCTGATGGTGCAGCTTTATCGGCAAATGTCAGCAAGTCGGCTGAATCAGGCTGTTTTTGAAGAGAGCCTTTCAAGTATGTTGGATCATGCTGAATTTTGGCAGGAATTATTGCAAGCTCAACTTCCGATTGGCTCTCAACAGAACGAATCTTTGGGAATGCGAGTATGAAAATTGAGAATTCGTTACCCATTCATTTAACAAATGTGCCCCATGAAAATGATAGCCTTTGTTGTGGTCGTCGGGTTACGTCAGGGTATATACCACAAAACGTTCATGAGCCGCTTTCTGCGGTGCTGAGTAGAGGTCTTGTCATGGGGCTTGAACATGAGACAACATTACAGCGTTTGTTGGATGGGCAGCATACTCCGTTGTCACAACGTAGGATCAGCCTAACATGACCAAGATAGGGTTGGTCATGTTGTGTTTGCTGATTACCGGTTGTGTTAGTGAGGCTGTTGAGCATGAAGCATCACGTCTGATTGAGGGCGATGTGACCATGCAGACCTCTCTACCCAGAACGGCAAACGTTGAGGTGTCATTGTTGACGGTGGTTGAAGGAAAAGTGTTGACAGTGGGTGAGATGAATTATCGTTTGGACATGCTACCCATCACTTTTTCTATGCGTTTGAGTCCGCAGTTTTCTCATGGTGAGTTATTCTTAAGAACTCGTCTACGTTGGGATGAGAAACGGGCAGTGCAGGCGAAAAGCCAACAACGCGTCGTTGCAGGAAAAAGAATTGTAGTGCAATTGTCTCCCTTGCCATGTTATCCAGAATGCCTATGAGTTTTAAATATTTTTGCATTAATAAATAAGGGATAATATTGTCTTTTAAATTTTTAAATGCTATTTAAATTACATGGAATTATACCTAATAATTTCATGTAATATTTTATTGTTCGGTATAAAATAATATATTTTCAATGTTAAATATCTATAGGATAATACATTAACATTTGAATCTCTCATTTTACAATTAGTTGAATAGTTCCTCTTCTGTTATTTCCTTCTATTTCTTATTCTTGATTATATTTTACTTTTTTACCCTCAAAGTATTTAACTGTATTTTTAATATAGGTTACATAAGCCATTTTAAATTAATATCACTTTTAATTGTTTTAATTGTTTTAATTGTTTTAATTGTTTTAATTGTTTTAATTGTTTTAATTTTATCTGCTACATTTGCCGATTTATTTAAACTGTTCCAATAGATTTTTTATACTGTTTCTATCTTTACAAGAAATAGTAATACCTAAATTCCCAGTGCATCCTTCTATCATTATCATACTTAATGATTTACTGTTTTGGTGGAAATTTTCAATCCCATCTATAACTGATGCTCAAAATATTGTATGGTCTGTGAATAGCAATGGGAAAAGGTGCATTTTTATTATGAAAATGGTGTTTTTATCAAAAATAACTAACTCATTAAAAGGATGATAGATGTTTCAGTTTGATATTACTATCATTATCCCTGTTTTTAATGATGAAAATAATATAATCTATTTGTTAGATTCAATTTCTTCGCAAGAAAATGTTAATTTTGAAGTCATTATTATTAATGATGGTTCAACAGATAACAGCTTAGAAGTCATTAAAGAATATGAAAAAAGAGATAATAGAATACGGATACTTAATCAAGAAAATCGTGGTGTTTCAATAGCTAGAAATTACGGCATAAAATATGCGAGAGGGGAGTGGGTTTTATTTGTTGATAGTGATGATTGGCTGAAACCACAAATATTAAGAAAATGGCTTGATCAAGCTATTGAACAGAGATTAGATGTGTTAATTGGCAATGGAGTCAGTTTTACAGAAGATCCATTCTCACAAGGGAATAGAAGAATAACACGTAGACAACCTTATGGCAGAGTGTTAACGGGTAAAGAGTGGATAAAATATTGTGTTGAGTGTAGAGAATGGCCACATTTTGTTTGGTTACAACTTATTAAAAAAGAATTAATTATAAATAACCAACTGAGTTTTATGGAAAATATCTTTCATGAAGATATCTTATGGACAATTAATTTGTCACTTATAGCGAATCGAATCGGCTTTTGTGAGGAGCAATTGTATTGTTATCGACATAATTTGCAATCAATAACTCGCTCAAGAGAAAGTAAAAAATTATATTATCGAGCTGATAGCTATATTACCGTGGTTAATTCAATTATTAAAATCTCAAAAGAAATTAAAGGTGAAAGGTCGTTAAAAAGATCTCTTAGTCGTCATGCAATACGAGAGGTTGGTAGTTTTTTTATTTTGTACAGAAAAAAGATACACGATCCATCCTTAAAGAAATTGCTTGCTAAACGTTTTATTGACCAAATTGGCTTGAGAGATTTATTACCAGGTGTGCATAATTACCATGAACTATGGTTTATTATACGTTGTAATTTAGTCTTAATATTAAGGAGGTTCATGGATGAGTGACTATAACTCTATATGATAAAGAAGTAACTTGAAAGATAACGGGTATATTTATCTGTTAATTATTATCATTCCCTTACACATAATGATACACCAGCAGAGTTTGTTGATGAGCTTGGTATTATATTAAATGTAAGTAATCACCTTATAAAATTTAAGGCTGCACTATGTGTGGCCTTTTCTTATTCTACTGATTTCGCAGTATTCCTATTAACTCAAATTTAAGGCTACACGGCAGCCTATGGATTCCCATTTATGTGAGTGGGTGTGAAGGATGAAATACATGGATAAACAGCCTGACATCTGGATGCAGCTATGGTTATGGCTGCTGTCAGTCAAAGAACAAGGTATAGGTGCGGCGCTGGCTGCCGCAATGGCTTATCTCAGAGGTCGATATAACGGTGGTAAATTCTGGACGACAATTATGGATTCTATTATGTGTGCCATGATTGCTTGGTTTATCCGTGATGTGTTGAATTTTTTTGGTATGAGCACGGATTTGGCTTACATCAGCAGTGTCATTATTGGTTATCTGGGCACCGACTATTTTGGTCAGATCTTAAGAAAAGTTGTTAATAACAAAACAGGTAATAAACAATAGGAGTGAATTATGAGCAGAGGTATTCGAAATAATAACCCAGGTAATATTCGTTGGGGTGATGACTGGCAAGGCTTGATCCCTGCATCACAGCGTACTGATAAATCTTTCTGTCAGTTTGTCAGTCCTGAATATGGTCTTCGGGCGATGATTAAAATTTTGCATAATTACAATCGGAAATATGGCCTTAAAACAGTGAAAGGGATCATTTCACGATGGGCCCCCACTAATGAAAATAATACTGATACCTATATTAACCACGTATGTAAAGACACGGGAGTGACTGGCGATCAGGTTGTTGATGTATTTAATAAAGTATTTATGACAGAGCTTATTAAGTCCATTATTACCATGGAAAATGGTAGTCAACCTTATAGCAATGAGGTCATTGATAAAGCATTTTCACTTTTGTAGAGCGATATTATGAAGTTTAACTCTCGTGGTTATACTGCTATTGCTCTGGCGCTTGCCTCGCTTCTGGCTTATCACTATTACGGTAAGTATACCAAACAGCTTGATACGACAGTTAAGCTACAGAGTGAGTTGCTGGAGCAGCAGAATGAAATCGTTAATCAGCAGGAGAGGATAAGGCTCCTGTCTGAACTGGATAATCAGCATACAAAGGAACTTGCTAATGCCAAATCTGAAATTGATGTTCTGCGCAATGATGTTGCCGCTGGTCATCGCCGGTTGCGCATCGCGGCCACCTGTCATCAAGGCCAAACCGGCTCCTCCGGCAGCGTGGGCCATGCAGCCACCCCACGACTTAACCCGGCAACTGAACAAGATTATTTCGATCTCCGAAGAATGATTGTTGAAAATGAACAGCAAACGAAATACTTGCAAGAATATATCAAAACTCAGTGTCAATAGCTGAGTTTTGATAATGTTATTGCGTAATGTAAAACAACGTAGGTGTGGGTTGGTTATTAGGGCAAGTATGCTTAAGATCGATTAATAATCAAACAAGGAATACTGTGTTTTGTAATACAACCCGATAACCATCAATATCTTCAAATGTTTTACCTTCAATATCCCAATATGGGTTGTAAGAGGGGACTGCAATAAAGCCAGCGTTTTCCATTAATGATATCTGATCTAACCATTCTGAATGGTCTGGTATATAGAAGGCCAATAAATTGTCCTGTGTGGGGGATCTTCCTACTGTTGTGCCACGATGATGCGTAAATTCGAGATGCCAGAGATGATTTGGATGCCCTAGAATGATGCCATCAAAATTTTCATGATTTTCGAATTGCTCTAGGAGAATAAATCCTAAACCTCGGCAGTACATTTCAGCAACTTGAGTTAAATTGTCAGTTGGCCTGGCGATTCTTAGTATAGTAGATTTTTTCATGGTAATCCCAGTTGATAAAGTTTTTGTGGAATATGTCCAATTCTCAGATCTTCTACTGCTATATAAAACAACCGGTAATGGTAGTTGATAAACGTGAAAAGTACAAAGTGGTGATTTTTAAAGTTAAAACAATCTAAAAATATCCGATACTACCAAGCTATTATTTATAATATGACTAAATTTAGGGTTTTATAATTGGGGTTGTTTGATAAATTGATTGTTTGTTTTTTTATTTTTGTCACCATTTCAAGCACCAAAGTCGATGATATGAACACGGATTTGATGTAAGTAGGTATGTGTTTTCTGCACAATGTCATCGAGAGTATGTATTTGGTTTCGATAAATTCTGATAAATATCCTAACTATCCTTTATTTGATAGGTCTGTTCTTACTTTCTGTTTGTAATAATACCTTATAAAATATATTAAATAATAGAATAATTAATGAATTTACTACCTATTATTTAATGGTCTGAATTTTTCAAAGCTATTAAGTTGATTTCTATTGTTTTTACCAAGTGATATGACCAGTAGCCTGGAATCTTGCGGCTCTTAAGCAAAATCTTTATATTATATTATATCTTATTATATTATAATCTAGTTTTGTTAGGGAGATTATAATTAATACTATTTTCTGTATTCTTTTTTGTTTATTATTTTTTAAGGATAAATTTCTTATGAATATTAAGGAATTAATTATAGTTCTGGCATTGTTCGGTTCTATGCTATTAGGTGGTTGTACTGTTATACCTGGGAGTGGCCTTACTGTTTATAATAAAGAAATAATCAATGATGATGATAGTAACTATGATATTAATAATTTGGTAAATGTTTATCCGGTAACACCAAAATTAATTGAAAATTTACGAGTGAATTCTGCTATTGCTCGTCCTAATCCTGAATTAGATAAAGAATTACAACAGTATGAATACCGTATTGGTGTGGGGGATGTCATTATGGTTACTGTTTGGGATCATCCTGAATTGACAATACCGGCAGGACAATATCGTAGTGCTAGTGATACGGGTAACTGGGTGCATTCTGATGGGACGATTTTTTATCCCTATGTTGGTAAACTTCATGTGAAAGGAAAAACGGTCACTCAGGTGCGTACGATAATTACGGATAAGTTATCGAAGTATATCGAATCACCTCAAGTTGATGTCAATATTGCTGCTTTTCGTTCACAAAAAGCCTATGTAACAGGTGAAGTTGCCAGGTCTGCTCAACAACCTATCACTAACGTTCCTTTAACTATTATTGATGCGATTAACCATGCTGGCGGCTTAACCGAAAATGCTGACTGGAGGAGGATCATTTTGACTCATAAGGGAAAAGAAACGATTATTTCTCTTCAAGATTTGATGCAAAATGGTGATCTGAAGCAAAATCGTCTGCTCTATTCTGGCGATATCTTATACATTCCTCGTAATGATGATTTGAAAGTGTTTGTTATGGGGGAAGTCAGAAAACAAACCACTCTACGTATGGATCGCAGTGGAATGACGTTGACCGAAGCATTGGGCAATGCTGAAGGTATAGATCAATTATCAAGTGATGCTAATGGCATCTTTGTTATCCGTTCGCTGCGTAATGTGCCTGATAATAAGGGGAAAATAGCCAATATTTATCAGCTCAATGCTAAGGATGCGACGGCGTTAGTCCTGGGAACTGAGTTTAATTTGCAACCTTATGATATTGTCTATGTTACTAGTGCGCCAGTCGTTCGCTGGAATCGGGTTATCAATCAGTTGGTGCCAACGATATCAAGCATTAATAGCCTGACTGAAACAACTAAATGGATTCGTAAGTGGCCGAATTAATGTTCAATTCTATTCTGATTGTTTGTGTGGGCAATATCTGTCGATCGCCAACAGGAGAGCGTTTATTGCGGCAACTATTTCCTCAGAAAGAGATTTATTCTGCGGGAATATCGGCTTTAATTGGTAAACCTGCAAATGAATTCTCAAGTAGGGTTGCGGCTAGACATGGATTATCCTTAGAAGGGCATATAGCACGCCAACTAACCAGTGAATTATGCCAGAAGTCAAGTTTGATCTTGGTTATGGAAAAAAAACATATTGAGGCTGTAAATAGGATAAATCTAGGGGCAAGGGGGAAAACAATGCTTTTAGGTCATTGGTTAAATGAAATGGTAATCCCCGATCCTTATAAGTCTGATATCGAGGTTTATGAATATGTGTATCAGTTATTATTTAATAGTGCTAATAGTTGGTTAGGGAAACTATAACTTATATACCCTATGGATTTCAAGATGCATCGCGACGGCAAGGGAACGAATCCCCGGGAGCATAGATAACTATGAGACCGGGGTGAGTGAGTGCAGCCAACAAAGAGGCAATTTGAAAGATGACGGGTATAAGTATTTTTATATTATGGGTTTGCTGTTCTTCATTACTTATCAATAAAGTAATTATAGGCTTTTTATGACTACATCAGATAAATCAAGTCACACTCATACGGATAGTGATGAAATTGATTTAGGCCGTCTTCTTAGTGCCTTATTCGATTATCGCTGGGTGATTGGTGGAATTACCCTATTGTTCACCGTTATTGGCCTTTGTTATTCCCTGATTGTGACTCCGATATACAAGGCAAATGCTTTATTGCAGGTTGAAAAGAGAAGTAGTGCATTGACTTTAATTGGCGACATGTCGGATATGTTTTCTGGGAAACCGTCAGATATATCGGCAGAATTGGAGTTATTAACTTCCCGAATGATATTAGGAAAGACAGTAAAGGAGCTAAATTTGGATGTTCAGGTTACAGCGGATTATTTTCCTGTGATAGGTAAGGGCATTGCCCGTCTTCGTGGTATACCAAAGCCTGATATTGTTATTAAACATTTTACAATATCACCTGAATATATTAATAAAGGGATAAAAATATATGTTGACAATGCAGAAAATTATCGGTTGTTTTTTGACGATCAGGTTTTCCACGGACAAGTGAACAAAGTATTTGATACCGATGGTATAAATTTGCTTATCTCAAATATTTCAGCTGCTCCAGGGCAAAGTTTCACGTTGGTTAAACGGGGACAATTGGGTGTTATTCGCGGGCTGCAACAAGCTTTGCGGGTAAAAGAAAAAGGTAATAATACCGGTATTATCTTGCTTGAAATAGAAGGTGATGATCGTGCAAGAATAAAATTGATACTGGATAGTATTGGTAAAAATTACTTGCAACAAAATGTGATAAGAAAGATGGAAGAGGCTGAAAGTAGCCTTAATTTCTTAAAAAATCATTTGCCTAAAGTTAAAATTGAGCTCAATCGTTCTGAAGAATTGCTTAATCAATATCGTCAAGCGAATGAATCTATCGATTTATCACTTGAAGCAAAATCGGCTCTGGAGACATTGGTCCAAATTGAGAAACAGATTAATGAATTGACTTTCAAAGAAGCTGAATTACAGCAGTTGTATACCAAACAACATCCCGCTTATGTTGCGTTGCTTGATAAACGTAAGACTTTGGTTGAGACCAAAAAGGGGCTGAATCAATCAATCAAACGGTTACCTAAAACACAGCAGGAAATTTTACGTTTGACCAGAGATGTTCAAGTTGACCAAGAAATTTATGTGCAGTTACTCAATAAACAGCAAGAGTTGAATATCGTGAAAGCGGGGACAGTGGGTAATGTGCGTATTATCGATGAAGCTATTGTAGAAAGCTCAGCGGTAAAACCGAAGAAGTTATTGATTATTGCATCGATGATGGTATTGGGATTTATATTGTCGGCTGGGTTGATTTGCATACGAGTCATGTTTCGTAAAGGCATCGAAAGCCCCGAACAATTGGAAGAAATCGGTGTTTCCGTTTACGCTACTATTCCACTATCTGAGACTCAGATCAAACTTGATCAACAACAGAAAAAGCAAACTCATTGTCAGAAATTGCGGTTATTAGCTATTCAAGATCCCACTGATTTAGCTATTGAAGCATTGCGTAGCCTTAGAACAACCTTGCATTTTTCAATAATGGAATCTGCAAACAAAATTATTCTTCTTTCAGGTTCTGCTCCTGAATTAGGAAAGTCTTTTATTTCAGTAAATCTTGCCGCTGTATTGGCATTAAGTAATAAACGCGTGCTTTTAATCGATGCAGATATGAGAAGAGGTCGTTTACATAAAATCTTGGAAAGTCCTCAATCTATGGGGCTTTCTGAATATTTGTCTGGTCAACATCAGTTAAAAGGGATTATTACCAGAACGTATCTTACTGAGCTTGATTTTGTCAATCGAGGTGCTATTCCGCCAAACCCGTCAGAATTACTTATGCATAATAGACTTAAAGAATTATTATCTTGGGCAGAAGAGCATTATGATTATGTCTTGGTAGATACTCCTCCTATTTTGGCTGTAACTGATGCTGCGATTGTTGGGAGATATGCAGGAACTTCATTGTTAATTGCACGTTATCATAAAACAAGGGTTAAAGAAGTTAATGTTACTATTCGCCGATTTAGGCAAAATGGCATTCATATTAAAGGTGTGTTGCTAAACGCGGTAGAGAATAAGTCTGGTCTCTATTATGATTCTAGCGGATATTATCAATACAGTTATAAGGTATAAGGTATAAGGATTGATCGCCTTTTCTCCGGCTTATGAGGCCGGAGAAATTTTATCAATGTGCTCTTATTTTCTTTCATATGTTTCTTAATAGTGAGTCAGTTCGTTCAATTTAAGAGAACGTGGATCATTTTTCCTTTCATCTTGAAAGCATGGCTATGGTAAGACCCAGAAAACCCAGAGACTTTTCCTCCGGTTACTTTATGGCTTTAGAGTTGTAGAATGTCATTATAAAATGTATTTTAAATGTAATGCTCCCGGGGATTCACTCCCTTACCGTCGCGATGCATCTTGAAATCCATAGGGTATATAGATGGATTATAACGTTAGGCTAATTACCGGCTTGCATGATTTCGTTGTATCGCTGTTGATCTCGGTACATTTGCAGATAGACCTGATATTTGGCTTGATGAAATAAAAATGTCTCTTTTTCCGGTTTGATAATGTTGCTGTCACGTACCATCGATTTCGCTGCTTGAGCGAAGTTTGCAAAGGAACCGCAAGCAACGGCACCAAGCAAAGCAGAGCCAAGATTGACAGCATCCTCTTCCTGAGTGAGATGGATTTCGCGCCCAGTGGCATTGGCATATTCACGTAACCATAGCGGGTTTTTGGTTGCACCACCACACATAACCAGCCTGTTTATCTGGTGTCCTGCTTCTACTAATGCATCAATAATATGGCGGGTACCATAAGCGATAGATTGCAGTGTTGCCAAGTAATGACGGGCCAGATCATCACGACCATTTGCCAGCGTCAGTCCGCTTACCATTCCCTTGGCATTAGGGTTTGCCCTCGGTGAACGGTTGCCATGATGGTCACTTAAAATATGAAGCTGTGCGGTCGGGTATATTTCTTGTTTTTCTAACTGTGCAACCGCTTCATTCAGTAGCCGGTAGTAATGATGACCAGATTCCTCGGCTTCGGCTTCCAGCTCTAGCCAGCTATTGTGTTGACGAATTGACCATTCAACTAATGCGCCGGCGGCGCTTTGTCCACCTTCGTTGAGCCAGTAACCGGGTAGCATTGCGCCGAAATAGGGACCCCAAACCCCCGGAACCATGACAGGATAAGGACTGACAATCATATGGCAGTTTGAGGTACCGCTGATAATAACCAGGCTGCCCTCTGGATAGGCGCCAGTCAGTGCCAATCCGCCAGCATGAGCATCAATAATACCACCGGCGACGATGATTCCTGTGTGCAGCCCAAAATCTTTAGCCACCTCAGCAGTCAGGTAACCCGCTTTTTCGCCAAGTTCAATGATGGTAGACGGAACTTTATTTGTTAAATCTTCTAACCCTACATCATAGAGTAGTTTTTCGCTGAACTGTTTTTGATGAGCTAGATAGTTCCATTTGCAAGTGAACGTGCAGATACTGGCTATATCAGCGGCAGTTGCTTTCCACACCAGAAAATCAGCTAAATCAAAGAAACGCCATATATCCTGATAACGTTGAGGAAAGTGGTTTTTTAACCATAAGATTTTCGGTAGTTCCATTTCAGGGCTGATTTCACCACCTACATAGCAGAGTGCAGGGTCATTGGTTTGATTTATCGTGATGGCTTCCTTGATGGCACGATGATCCATCCACATGATGATATCGTGTTCAGGATTGCCATTTTCGGCCACAGAAAGAGAGCGTCCTTCTGCTGCTACCGCGACGAGTGAACAGGTGGCATCGAAGCCGATTGATTTAACATCAATAGGATTAATATTTGCCAGTGCAACAGCTTCTCTTACTGTCGCACATACTTGCGCCCAGATGTCAGTAGAAGATTGTTCAACAAAATCAGCTTTTGGATGAAATTGCTGGATAGGGCGAGCGGAGAATGCATGCCGTTTGCCGTATTGGTCAAAAACCGCAGTACGCACACTGGCGGAGCCAACATCAATACCAATGAAATATTGTTGTTCCACCATGAGGTTCTCTCCTTACTCATTAACCCAGGCTGATAAAATGAGTTGAGTGGAACAATAACACAATGAGGTTATTCAATTATTGTGAGGCGGCTCGAAAAAGATTCGGTAGTTTTATGACGATAGAAAAATATCACATATATTTTCTATTGTTCTTTTGGCTGATGTAATAAATACATTTCGGATAGTGGTTTGTTTAAAAGGAAAAACATGATAGGTAGAGCGAGTAAGATATTCTCAGAAAAATCGCTGATAATTTATACTCAATGATTTATTTCTTAAAAAATTGCTTTTAAAAATAATATTAATCAGTTCATTAATTGATAAAAATCGGAGTATAAAGAATAATGTTTTGTTTTTATTAGTTTAAGTAATTAAATATTCTAGTAAGTTATTTTGATTAAGGGAGCGGTTTATACCTAAATATTTTTTAATGTATTGGGCGTGATAAATTTTTGAACATTCTAATCTTAAAATTCTATCAAGTGATATCACTCACAAGTATCAAATCTTTTTCCATTTTTACGAAATTTTTTCTCGCATATTTTCTATAAATATTCTTTATTAAGTTGCTGCGAATATGTTGTTATTTTGTTATGAAACATCCGAGGGAATATATGGGATTAATCACAGAATGGCTGAGTGCTATTAACGGGGTAGTATTGGGAGTACCGATGATGATCGGTCTTTTGGGGGTTGGGTTGTTCATGCAGCTCCGCCTCTCTTTTCTGCCTATACGTAAATTGGGAACGGGTTTTAAATTACTATTTGAGCGTAACCATCAGCGGGGAGAAGGGCAGATATCGCCATTTAACGCACTGATGACTGCGCTTTCTGCCACCATAGGAACGGGTAATATCGCTGGCGTGGCTACCGCAGTTGTATTGGGTGGGCCAGGCGCACTGTTTTGGATGTGGATAACTGCATTAGTGGGCATGGCAACCAAATATTCAGAGGCAGTACTGGCAGTCCGTTTCCGTGAGGTTGACAAAAACGGTCACTATGTTGGTGGCCCCATGTATTACATAAAAAACGGTTTAGGTAAAAAGTGGGCCTGGTTGGGGACGTTGTTTGCGGTATTTGGCAGTATTGCTTGTTTCGGTATCGGTAATACCGTACAGGCGAATTCTGTTGCTGATGTGCTGCAAAGTAACTTTGGCGTTTCTACCATGGTAACGGCCGTCGTATTGGCAATTCTAGTTGGTGCAGTGCTTATCGGGGGTATTAAACGTATTGCTGATGTAGCAGGTAAATTAGTGCCATTTATGACGGTTGCCTATCTTGCTGCCGGGATTATTGTTCTGGGGATAAATTTCAGTGAAATTCCCGCTGCATTTGTTCTGATTGTTAAATCTGCATTTACACCTGTTGCGGCGCAAGGTGGCTTTGCGGGCGCAGCAGTGTGGGCGGCAATTCGTTTTGGTGTAGCTCGTGGCATTTTCTCTAATGAAGCGGGATTGGGAAGCGCGCCGATTGCTCATGCAACAGCTAAAACTCAAAACCCGATTCGCCAGGGGTTGATCGCTATGCTAGGTACTTTCATCGATACTATTATTGTTTGCTCCATCACTGGCTTAACTATCGTCATTACTGGTGGTTGGTTGAACGGTCAGACAGGTGCGACACTGACAGCGACTTCTTTCGCTATGGCGATTCCTGGTGGCAACTATATTGTCGTGGGCGCTCTGGTAATATTTGCCTTTACCACAATTCTTGGCTGGAGTTTCTACGGTGAAAAATGTACTCAGTATCTATTTGGGCAAAAAGCCATTACGCCTTTCCGTGTAGTATGGATTATTGCTTTGATGGTAGGTGCTACTCAGTCATTGGATTTTGTCTGGTTATTGGCGGATACATTGAATGCGATGATGGCAATACCGAACCTGATTGCATTAGCATTGTTAAGCCCAGTTGTTTATCGGCTGACGAAAGAACATATTAAAGATGTGAATGCAGATAGTGTTGATATTAAAGAAAAAATTTGAATAAAAGCCTTCCGTTTGGAAGGCTTTTCTCATCACTGATTGAGATTATTCTTCACTGGTTTTGATATAGATGTTTTTGACCTGAGTGTAAGCATCCAACATCATTTTGTGTGTTTCTCTGCCAATGCCTGATTTTTTGTAGCCACCAAATGGGGCGTGAGCTGGCAGTTCATGGTAAGTGTTAATCCACATACGGCCGGTTCTGACAGCTTTAGCTACGCGTAGTGCTCGGTCGATATCTTGTGTCCAGACAGCACCAGCCAGGCCATAATCAGAATCATTTGCCATTCTGATGACGTCTTCTTCTTCGCTGAATGGTATGACGGCCAATACAGGGCCAAAAATCTCTTCGCGTGCGACTCGCATGTCATTAGTGACATCGGTAATGATGGTTGGTTGAATAAAGAAACCATCGTCATAACCTTTTCCAGTAATGCGTTTACCACCCGTGAAAATGGTTGCACCCTCTTCTTTCGCAATTTCCACGTATCCGAGAATTTTTTCCATTTGTTCCTGGCTGACTTGGCTTCCCATCTGAGTTTCTTTTTCCAATGGATCACCAACCTGGATGGATTCGAATTCTGCTTTCAGCGATTTGAGGAATTCATCATGAATATCTTTATGCAGGAACAACCGGGAGCCTGATTCACACGCTTGACCCTGATTCAGCAAAATAGCTCTGGCCGCATATTTTACTGCTTTTTTCATATTGGCATCAGGGAAGATAATATTGGCTGATTTACCACCAAGCTCCAGTGTTGCAGGGATCAGCTTTTTGGCTGCGGCTTCGGCCACGGTATAACCTACTCTGGTGGAACCAGTGAATGCCACTTTTTCGACATCTTCATGATCCAGAATGGCTTGACCAACGACTGAACCACGACCTGTAACAATGTTAACCACCCCGGCTGGCAGGACTTTATCCAATATTCTGCCCAATTCAAGCAGAGTGATTGATGTCAGTGTTGCCGGATTAATAACAATGGTATTGCCCGCTGCAAGAGCAGGAGCCAGTTTCCATGCTGCCATCAGTAGTGGGAAATTCCAGGGAATTACCTGTCCGACAACACCAATGGGTTCACGGATCACCAAGCTAAGTGTATTGGTATCCAGAACTGAAGCTTCATCGGTATGGGAACGGATCACCCCCGCAAAATAGCGGAACTGGTCAATGCTGGCGGGTAGATCCATATTCAGGGATTCATGTAATGGTTTGCCAGTATCCAGTGATTCAAGGATGGCAAAACGTTCTTGTTCTGCTTCTAGTAAGTCAGCAATTTTCAGCAAAGCTGATTGTCTTTCGATTGCGGAGGTTTGACTCCAGGCGTGGAAGGCTTGTTTTGCAGCGCTGACAGCAAGATCGACATCTTCAGCATTACCGGATGCATATTCAGCCAATAGTTCTCCTGTCGCCGGGTTATAACTTTTGGTCGTTGCTTTGGATACACTATCTACCCATTGCCCACCAATAAGCATTTTGTAGGATTCAACGGGCAACATCTCTTTCTCAATATCATGTAATCGTTTCATTAACATACTCCGAGTACTTTGGTTTAAGAATAGTTACATAAAGAATCTATTTCGTTGGATTATTTTATTTTTCATTTTTGTTAGTAAAGAGCGAATGATTCCTCGCAGATCATCCATATAATCTGGTTTCTGTACCTTGTCTATATACCCGTCATCTTTCAAGTTGCCTCTTTGTTGGCTGCACTCACTCACCTCGGTCACATAGTTATCTATGCTCCCGGGGATTCGCTCCCTTGCCGTCGCGATACATCTTGAAATCCATAGGGTATAGTTTCATTATGTGAATATATTTGTGTTTTATATTTATTACTTAACCGAATTTACCTTGTCATGTTTTATATTTTTTTTGGCATCAACTATAGTAGATTACAAAATAATAGATGTCTATTAGCGTGTTATATAAAATATTAGGTATATTAACGAACAGAAATTATAAGTAAAGGGTGCGATTAAATATCTGTTGGAATATACCAACGGATTGAAAGGCAATATTATTTTGCTGTAACCCAGAATACCCCGTTACCATCAAGGGAGGTAAAAGTTTTATGCAGATATAGGCTGTCAGCTTGTGGATCGATATCTTCAAATAATTTCGGAGGCAGGAATTTAGCAAAGATAACCGGGATACCCGCTTTTTCCAGTAAGATGATGGTTCCAACTACATTATTGGTCTGAATATCGGCAGTTACTGTGATCGTATCTGGATCTGTCATGTTGTCGGTTGATTGGGTGTTTTAAGCATTTGGTCGATTTGGCAGAAAGTCGTTTTTTATGTTGTCGAAGAAATAACAAATGATCGGATTTTGGCATCGTAGCTGCTAACCACAAAGATAATTATTCTGGAATAACATGATGAGAAATTTCATTTTATTTGCTATTTTTTATCAATTTGGCTAATTATATACCCTATGGATTTCAAGATGGATCGCGACGGCAAGGGAGCGAATCCCCGGGAGCATAGATAACGATGTGATTGGGCTGAGTGAGTGCAGCCAACAAAGAGGCAACTTGAAAGATAACGGGTATAAACGGTTTATTGTTTCTGCTTCTGTTATTATTCCCTTGTTTAATATTCTGTGGTGATGAATATGAAAAGATTGTTAGTAATTTGTTTATTAGGATGTGTATTAGCTGGCTGTGATAGCCAACCTAAAATGGATGCTTCTAATGAAATCGCGTTGAAAGCATCCATTGAAAAAGTAAGAGATAGGCTACCTGATGATAAAAAAGTGAAGTTTGATGAATCAATTCAATCGGCTATGTTTAATAGTATCGATTTTAATGATTTGGTTAAATCAGGTTCTAATAATGACATGAAAGAATCGAAACAAAAGTTTTATAAATTGCTGGATGGTAAAACGGCTGACCAATTGATTGCTGAAGTTGAAAAAATTGAGTCTAAGAGATCAAAAAATGAATAACTCCTTCATAGGATTATTCTCATTAAACGGCGAGAGGTGGAAATTTATGCCGTTTTTTTATTATCATCATAAACTTAAATGAAACTTAAATGAAACTTAAATAAAACTTAAATGAAAATTAAACAAACTAACTTTCAATTTTGAATTATTACGACTCTTGTTTACAATGTGCGCCGCATTCTAAGTGCAGTATCTCGTTAGGCGAGGCTCCTATACAAACACAGGTTGCTGATCTGACGACGTCGAGAGACGCCCAAGATTAGGACAGGATATATCGAACCAAGGTATATCCCCATGTAACTTTCTGATAACTCAGGATACGTTGTATAGTGCTAAAACCGAGACGTAGAGATAGTCGTTGCATTCTCTCATCTGGTTTCGCCCCTATG
Organism: Photorhabdus sp. RM96S; assembly: GCF_042879335.1. NCBI lineage: Bacteria > Pseudomonadati > Pseudomonadota > Gammaproteobacteria > Enterobacterales > Morganellaceae > Photorhabdus > Photorhabdus sp. RM96S. The sequence continues at coordinate 154,888 of NZ_JBHFKT010000001.1, forward strand.
TGAGTGCTGTTTGAAGTTCACAACAGTAATAGGGACCAACATCATGAAAGTCACATCCCATGAAAAAATGGATGCATTAGCGATTGCTAATCATTCTATTAATGAAATAAATGCTGATCAGCAGCGGAAACATCGATTGAAAAATGAAGAGACAACGGTCAGCGCATATATGAGCCAATGTTTCATTTCTGTATCTGTTGCTGATTCTGTTTTGTCGGTAAAAAGTCATTTGATTGATCAGCTTGAAGGTGAGCAGATCCCAACTTACCTATATGTTATTGATGCTGAAGGCTATCTTAATGGCATATTACCGGTGAAAGTGTTATTCACTGTAGCCGATGATTTATTTGTGTCAGATATTATGAGGCAAAGCTATTTTTCCGTATCACCGGAACAGTCGCGTCATGATGTTTATAATTTGATAAATCACAGTGGTATGGATAGTGTCCCGGTTACTCATTTTGGCAAATTGGTTGGGGTACTACGATCACAGGATATTGCTGAGTTGGTTGAAGATGAAAATACGTTGGATGCTCATTTGCAGGGGGCAACTTTACCTCTGGAGCGGCCTTATCTTAGTACCAGCCCAATAACATTATGGCGTAAGCGTGTCGGGTGGTTATTATTACTATTCGTTGCAGAAGCTTATACCGGTGCTGTGCTTAAAGCATTTGAAGATCAATTGGAAGCGGTAATCTCTCTCGCATTTTTCATTCCGTTATTAATAGGAACGGGGGGCAACAGCGGGACGCAAATTACCTCAACTTTGGTCAGAGCAATGGCATTGGGGGAAGTGAGTTTGCGTAATCTATGGGCTGTGTTACGTAAAGAGATTTCCACTTCATTTTTAGTTGCAATAACGATAGGTTTTGCCGCGCTTATCCGTGCCTGGGTATTAGGTGTCGGTATTGAAGTGACGATTGCTGTTAGTTTGGCCATCATTGCAATCACCCTCTGGAGTGCCATTGTTTCTTCCATTATTCCAATGGTATTGAAAAGGCTATCTGTTGATCCGGCTGTTGTATCTGCTCCTTTTATTGCCACGTTTATTGATGGTACAGGGCTGATTATCTATTTCGAAATAGCGAAATTAGTGATGACAGAACTCGTTTAAAATTACCAATAAGATGCCCATATTTATTGGGTATCTTATTGATTTAAAAAGAGTTTAATATATATTTTCATCTGTAATGGTAATTAAAAATTCTTGGTTTTCTGTTTATATTGTTAGATGAAAGAATGTTTTTTAATATCTTTTTATTAGGGGTTTAAATAGGTTTTTTATTTAAATTAACTTACTGCCTATCTCAATAGGGCTATTTTATTTGCCATTTTGAACCTGGGTAGTGCTCAAAATCCTCACGTACTACGTGTACGCTCCGGTTTTTCCGCGCTGTCCGTGTTCACTGTTCATTGATAAGAATGGCCTGCAACAATTACGCCTATTGAGATAGGCTCTTAATGTTTTTATATATTTAATTTTGGGTTTAATTATTAGCTAATATAAATAAAATGAACGGATTTAATATGGTTAAATAAATTGAGTTATTTTCTGTTTTAATGAATTTATTTATTTAATTTGTAATTAATCGATATTATTTCGATATATTTTTAAATGGTTTATTTTTAATTTAAAATTTACTTGTGGTGATAAAATAGGTGTTTTTATGCCTGAGGTTTTAATAAAATTCTATTTTACCCCAGGCATAATTAGTGACGCGCGTTATATACCCGTCATCTTTCAAGTTGCCTTTTTGTTGGCTGCACTCGCTCACCCCGGTCACATCGTTATCTATGCTCCCGGGGATTCACTCCCTTGCCGTCGCGATCCATCTTGAAATCCATTGGGTATATAAATGAATGAAATTGGGAAAAGGAATTATATATATTAAACTTTAAATCGGTATATGATTAATAAGATATTCCGAGCAGAGAAATAACATTTCAAAATAGAATATTTGAGGATTGTAATTCGATTAATTTTTTGTTGAAAATAGAGTGTTAACAGAATTGGTTGTTTTATATTTTTTTAATCTATAAATCTAGATTTACGTACTTTTGAATATTACTATTATTTAAACAAAGTTGAGATTTATCAAATTAAAGTTAGATGGTAAAAATCTCCCGCGATTATTCAATATCAGGAGATTTGATTTAGAAAAGATAATTCGCTTTATCGATTCAATTAAAGAATACGACTAATCAGTTTGTCTACCCGGATGCGACGTAAGCGGCGGATAAGTTTACGTACTTTGACTGGGTAAAGCTGGATGCTGTCCAATTCCTGATAATCACTGACAACCGTAGTATAAGTACGGATACAGTGCAGTTCTTTTGTACGTTGCTCCTGCATTTCTTTATGAGGATCGTGGATAAGAATGGCATTTTCTAAATCCAGTCCCCAGGCACGAGGATTAAGATTATTTCCTGTAATCAATTGCCATTGATTATCCACCCAAACACCTTTTAGATGGTAGCTATTATCACCATCTTTCCATAACCTGATAGTCAGTTGATTGTTGTCAACATAACGCTGTAGTCTACTGATGAAACGGCGCAGATTAATTTCATATAAATAGGGCAATGCACCGATAATTTTAAATGGTTCTTCCGGTGGAATATAAAAATCGTTGGCAGTTTTATCGCCAACAATAATTTCCACATGTTTACCTTTACGAAGTAGATGAACAATCCGTCGGACAATGATGGCTGGAAGATTAAAATACGGAGTGCAAATAATCAGCTTTTGTTCTGTGCTGGCGATCAGATGACTAATGGTTTTATTTAGTAGATTTTTCTTTCCCAGACCGGCAAGTGGAGTGACAGATAGTTCGTCATTCGTTGCCTGATTATTTATTTTATAGGTAGTGTGCCGCAGAGAAAAACGTAATTGACGGATCAAATTTTTAATTTCAGGAATACGAGGACGGTTTTTACAATCCAGTTTCTGTACGGCTCCTGTAGCGATAATGTAATTATCAACAAAGTGTTTCATTATTTCTGCAAGTTTTGCATTGTGAAGCAAGTGGTAGCGATCATAACGGTATTTATCATGTTGGTGGAGATAAACATCATTAATACTTGCTCCGCTATAAACCACAGTATCGTCAAAGATAAAACCTTTTAAATGTAAAACACCCAGTGCTTCGCGGGTATTTACAGGTACACCTAGTACCGGAATTTTCACATCAGGATAAGCTTCTGCCATAGAACAATACCAATCGGCATTCGTTACCATTGCAGCCGCACCAATTCGTCCACGTTGTGCTCGATGCCAGTCAACGAGCACTTTAATGTCCAAGTCTGGGCGTTGTTGTTTAGCTGTATAAAGTGCATTAAGGATATCTTTCCCTGCATCATCATTTTCCAGATAGAGGGAGATGATATAAATATGTTTTTCAGCGTTAGCAATTTTTTCCAGCAGGGTGCTGCGGAACACTTCAGGTTGATAAAGTGTTTTAACATCAGCAACTGACTGAGGTAGCTTAGGCAGTTGTGCAAGGTGTTGTTGATGTTTAGCTTGTTTGAATTTAGACAACATCACAGTGCGCTTTTTCTCTTATGTTGGATGGCTAAAAGACTATTATACCCGTCATCTTTCAAGTTGCCTCTTTGTTGGCTGCACTCACTCACCCCGGTCACATCGTTATCTATGCTCCCGGGGATTCGCTCCCTTGCCGTCGCGATCCATCTTGAAATCCATAGGGTATATGTAAAGCAATGAATCAAATGATCTGGCGATAATACCATTAGTCTGGCTAATTGTGAGCATGATTTAACGATCTAATGCCTAATGATGCAAGTCTGTGCGGTTCATCACGTAGTTGATTCAGAGTTCAAGGGATAAGTTTACAATGCTATCCTCAAATTGAACATCTATGGTAAATCCCAGTTTTTTAGCCAGTTTTATCATCGTACGGTTTTCTGGCATGGTGATGGCGTTGAGGCGGCTTATGCCATGTTCTCGTGTATAGTTAATCAGTTTTGTCATAAGTTGATATCCAAGGGTGATCCCTTTTAAGTCAGAACGCACTAGCACAGCGAATTCTGCTTCGACATTATCAGGGTCAGCTATGGCACGAGTAACCCCGATAATTTCTGGGGTCGTTTTAGGATGTCGTACGGCAACAAATGCCATTTCACGGTCGTAATCAATCTGAGTCATATTTGCCAGATCATCGTGTGTGAATTCGCTGATTTCACTAAAGTAGCGGTAATAGAGATCTTCTTTCGTAACCTGGCCGATAAAATCTTTCAGCAACGGTTCATCTTCTGGCAGAATCGGACGTAGCAGGCATTCTGCGCCCCCTTTGAGTTTTATAGTTTCTTCTAGTTCGCTTGGATATGGACGGATAGCTAATCTAGTTCGTGGATCACCGTCTATCGAAGATAATTCCATTGATACATCCAATAATGTGAATTCATCGCCAGAAGCCAGTAATGGATGAATATCTAGTCGTACAATTTGCGGGCAATCAAGTAACAGATTAGATACCTGAACTAACAGTCGGCTGAGTGCCAGTACATCTAATGATTGAGGCGCTCCCCTGAGCTTAATTTTTCTACTTTTAATCGCCTGAATAACCAGATATCGCGCTAACGCCATATTAAGAGGTGGCAGCGCAACGGCTGCTTGTGTTTCCTGTGACCACTCAATACCTCCTTCACCTAACATAATCAGTGGGCCAAATACTTCATCTTGTTCAACCGCAATTCGTAGCTCTTGTGCACCAGCACGGTTTGCCATGCTCTGAACTAATAGTCCTTGAATTCTTGCGTGTGGGAAATTCTGATTGACACGTTCGATAATCGCTTGAGCAGAAGCCTTGACCTCATTTGCATTTCGCAAATAGAGCATCACTCCCTGAACTTCTGATTTATGCGGGATATCTGGCGAGCGTAATTTCAACGCAACAGGATAACCGATCTGTTGGGCAATATTGACTGCTTCATCACTGTTATGAGCAATCCATGTTGGCAATGTATTGAGACCATAAGCTTCCAGAATAGGTTGAACTTCATGAGTATCCAGACGAGAATTTCCCTGTTCCAGAGCCTGTTGTATGCACTGATGGGCACGTGCTGTGTTAGCTGTGATGTTTGCTGGTAGCGCGGGTGTTTCTGTTAATTGTTTCTGATTGCGGCGATATTCAACCATGTGCATGAAAGCAGTAATCGCGCCTTCAGGGGTGCGATAAGTTGGAATACCTGCTTCACTGAACAGACGGCGGGCTTCTTGTGAAGAGTATTCACCGCACCAATTGGTAAAGATAGTTAGCCATTTTCCCCGTGGGTGTTTGCGGATTGTTTCAATGACTTTGGTTGCGGTTTGAATACCGGGAGCAATTGCGCTAGGAGAGTGAATAAGTAACAGAGCATCATGGTCGTGGCTATCTAGTAACGGTTTTAACGCAGCGATATAACGTTCCACCGTGGAGTCATCTTTTAAATCTAGCGGGTTATGTAGGGAGATAGTTTCTGGTAGTTGTGTTTTTAATGCCTTTGTTGTCTCTTCACCTAATATTGCGAGCTTACCGTTACGGCGGAATAACGCATCCAGCGCCATTGCGGCTGGAGCAGCACCATTGCTGACGATAAATAGCCGTTCTCCCCGTAAAGGTGACATATGGCTTAACGTTTCTACAGCAGAAAACATTTCATGTGTATCTTGCACGCGTAATAACCCTGCTCGCTGAATTGCTGCATCATAAGCCGCATCCAGATTTTGTTGTTCACCAAGTAATTTCTGTGCCCGCTTAGTACGGCCGCTTTTAACCACCAAAATAGGTTTATTGCGGGAGGCACTTCTAGATGCTGAAAGAAAGCGACGGGCATCATGAATATGCTCTAGATAGAGCAGGATAGCGCTGGTTTTACTGTCACGAGCCAGAAAATCAAGCAGATGATCAATATCGATATCTACACTGTCACCTAACGCTATAAAGTAGGAAAATCCGACTCCCCGGTGTTTTGCCCAATCAAGAATCGTATTTGAGACTGCCGCCGATTGAGAAATAAAGGCTAATTTCCCTTTGAGTATTGGAACCGGAGAAAAGCTGGCATTCAGCCCTTGCCAGGGGGCTAATACGCCTAAACTGTTTGGCCCAAGTAGTCGGATACTATAGCGCTGGCAGCACTGCTTTAGTTCAGCGAATTGGGATGTTGGTGAAGAAAGGATAATCACCGTTTTGCAACCTAACTGCCCCAGTTGTTCTAAACATTGCAAATTACGGCGGTGATGAGTACAAATAACAGCCAAATCTGGTGTGATCGGTAATTTATCTATTGAAGGGTAAGCTAAAACCCCTTGAACAGAACGGCTATTGGGTGTAATCGGTAGTATTGGTCCAGCAAAGCCTCCTGCAAGCAAGTTACGCATCATAACTGAACCCGCTCGTTCTGGTTTTTCTGAGGCACCAATTACAGCAATGGATTTAGGGCGTAATAAAGCTTCAAGTCCGCGCTGGCTCATCAGGAGGCTCCTTATCTGTGGTGAGTCGATAACTGTAGCGGATTTCGCAAATTGTTGCTGTGATTTACGCTATCGGATGCAGTTGCTGAGAAGCAATTAAATTGTCAGTTTGTTGCAAAATAGTACCAAACTGTAGTTTGAATATCTTCGGTGGGGGTTGTTTCAACAGGTGGCCTGACTGTGCCCTCCATAGCAAGTACAGCATGTCTCGCCAAGAGCAGGAAAATTAAGGGCGCATTTTAATGGATTGTGGTTGTCAGAGGTAGCTTAAGATGCGCACATCAGGTAATCTTCGCGCCATAAAGCAGTTGGAGAAACGAATGAACGATTCATACAGTGGTAAAAATGGCAAAGTCAAAGTGATGTATGTCCGCAGTGAGGGCGATAATGACAGCCGCAATAATAAACGTCCATCTGGCAAAGGACGCGATCAAGGTCAGCGTCGTCGGGACAATGAGCGAACATCCCGTTCTCCGCGTGCCAATGAGCGTGAAAGATCGCCTTGGAAAACAGTGTCACGCCCTGAGAGTGATTCTGTAACGCCAGTGCATGGTGGTATCAGTGGGAAAAGCCAGATTGATCCTGAACAGCTCCGTCGTCAGCGAATGGAAGAAACTCGGATTTATGGCGAAAATGCTTGTCAGGCGATGTTTAAAAACCGTTCTGAAGCGATAGTTCGTGCATGGTTCGTTGAGTCAGTGACACCACGTTTCCGTAATGCGCTAAAATGGATGGCGGCTAACCGTAAAGCCTATCATGTTGTGGATGAGGCTGAACTGACAAAAGTGTCAGGCACTGAACATCATGGTGGTGTTTGTTTTCTGATTAAGAAACGCAATGGTTTGGATGCAGAGACCTACTTGAAAGATGCTCCAGTAAAAGATTGTGTTTTGGCTCTTGAAGATGTGGGTAATCCTCACAACCTTGGCGCGATTATGCGAAGTTGTGCACATTTCGGTGTGCAAGGGGTGATTTTGCAAGATGTGGCCTTGCTAGAGTCGGGTGCGGCTATCCGTACAGCAGAAGGTGGTGCTGAGCATATTAAAGGTATTGATGCTGATAGCTTGATCACTACACTGAATGACTTTCGTCAAGCGGGTTACACCATTGTAACGACATCCAGCCATAAGGGTAGTACCGATTTAGCGAAAGCTGAATTACCGGAAAAAATGGTTCTGGTACTTGGTCAAGAACGTGATGGTTTGAGTGACAGTGCTTGGCAACATGGTGATATGAGTTTGTTCGTTGGTGGTACGGGTTTGGTTGAAAGTCTGAACGTTTCTGTTGCAACTGGCATTCTGTTAGCTGAATGGTGGCGACAGAATAAAGCTTGATTAGGAAAAGCGGGAGCTGGAGTGCTCCCGGTTTTGCCATTTAAGATTCAGTGGGCTCCGCCCATGCCTTTTTTACTTCCTTGGGTAAATGGCGGCTTGGCTAGCCAGACGAGCATAATCAAAATCAGGAATACTCCGGCTGAAAGCCAAAAAATTTCATTTGCTGAGATTATGAGTCCTTGATGGGTAACTTCTTTTGCTAGATAAGCAGAAATTTGCTGGTTATTCATGCCTAATTCCGATAATTGTTGATAGATCTGTTGAGTATCGGGACTATAAGGATTGATATGCTCAGTAAAATGGGAATGATGCATTGACTCGCGTTGGGTCCACATGGTTGTCGTTAGTGATGTGCCTATTGAACCCGCCAGTGTTCGAATAAAATTCGATAAACTGGATGCAGATGCCACTCGCTCTGCCGGCAAGCCGGAAAGGGTAATGGTTGTGAGTGGCATAAAGAAACAGGCAATAGCAAACCCCTGGATAAACTGAGGCCATGCGACTGCGGCAAAATCCATGCCTGGTTCGAATGTATATGCACGCCAGTAATAACAGATGGCATAAACAACAAAACTGAATGTCACTATGTAGCGCATATCTGCTTTATTGCTGAATTTACCAATCAGTGGCGAAATGATTAGTGGCAACAATCCTACCGGTGCTGATGCAAGACCTGACCAGGTTGCTGTATAACCGAACACTTCCTGTAATAACTGAGGTAATAACACAATTGTGCCGAAATAGAGCATATAAGCTAAGCTCAAACAGAAGCAACCAATGGTAAAATTGCGCTCTTTAAACAGTGATAGGTCAATAATTGGGCTATTATCGGTCAGTTCCCATACCACCAGAAATGCTAATGAGATGATTGCGATAACGGTCAAAACGATAATTTCTGTAGAATTAAACCAGTCCAGTTCTTTCCCCTGATCTAGCATAATTTGTAAACAACCAACGCCGACCACTAACAACACGAGTCCTATTGTGTCGATAGGTTTAATCTCTGTTTGGGTTTCACGCCCTTTCAGCGTTTGCATAGTAATCAGAATAATCGCTATACCAACAGGAACGTTGATAAAGAAAATCCATCCCCAATGGTAGTTATCACTGATGTAGCCACCCAAAATAGGGCCGAAAATGGGCGCGATGATAATCGTGATTGACCATAATGCCAACGCCATATTTCCTTTGGCTGGTGGATAATTGTTCAGTAGTAGACTTTGTGAAAGGGGAATAAGAGGACCCGCAACTAATCCTTGAATAACCCGGAAGAAGATTAGCATACCAAGACTGTTGGAAATACCGCATAACCAAGAAGCTATGGAAAATAGAGCGGTTGACCAGATGAATAACTTAACTTCGCCGATGCGTTTTGCCAGCCATCCAGTAATTGGGATAGAAATCGCATTGGCAACCCCGAAAGAGGTAATTACCCAGATCCCTTGAGAATTTGATGATCCTAAGTTACCTGAAATCGTGGGTATCGCTACGTTAGCAATGGTAGAATCTAACACTTGCATGAACGTTGCCAAGGATAACGCAATGGTCATCCATGCAAGTTTGGCACCTGTAAGCGGCTGTCTCATCACCTTGACCTCCGATATTATTTTCCAGCATTACTATTAGTAATGTCATTAACTATTTTATTGGCAGGAGACATATCTATTGTCAGAGCAGTGGTGTGATAAGCTGATTTAGTGCGTGTTCTATCAGACAGAACGGGTCCATCAGGATTCGTAGTATCTACTCTGACTTTAGTCGAGAGGCCGATGCGTAATGGGTATTTTTCTAGTTGTCCAGGATTAAGCTCAATGCGGACGGGTAAACGTTGTACAACCTTAATCCAATTACCACTGGCGTTCTGAGCGGGTAATAAAGAGAAAGCGCTGCCGGTACCCATATCAAGGCCAGTGATTTTGCCGCTAAATACTCTGTTTCCACCATAGAAATCGCTGGTGATTTCCACGGGTTGACCAATACGCATACCAGAAATTTGTGTCTCCTTGAAGTTGGCTTCGATCCACATATCGTTTGCCGAAATTATCGCCATCAGTGGAGTATTTTTATTGATTTGTGCACCAACTTGTACACTACGGCGTGAGACATAACCATCGATTGGGCTGACTATTTTCGTGCGTTGTAACGCTAGCCAAGCATTACGGACTTCCGTTGCAGCTTGTTCAATAGCCGGTTGCTTCTCTAAAGGTGTATCCAGGACAATTGCTTGATTAGCGTTGTATTGTTCAATTGCAATATCTAGAGCAGCTCGGGCGCTGGCGACAGCTTCCTGTGCATGTTGTAGCTCTTCTTTACCAATGACTTTTTGAGCGCTAAGTATTTCACGACGGCTAAGATCATTTTGAACTTTAGTTAATTCGGATCTGCGTAGCGCGATGTTAGCCTGATATTGTTTGCTGTTAACTATCTGTTGATGAGTCTGGCGAACGCTGTTAGCTAATGTTGTTTTTGCTTTTTCTAATGCTAATTCTGCATCACGGGGATCGAGCTGTACCAATATACTACCGCTTTTCACAAAGTCAGTATTATCAAAGTTAACTGTGATTACAGTGCCAGCAACTTGCGACATGATCTGAACTTGATTACCTGTAACATAGGCGTTATCTGTTTCTTGATGGTGGCGTGAAATGAGAAACCAATAGAAAAAGTAGGCAACACCGAGCAGGGTAAAAATAAGGGTTAATAACACTAAGGCACGACTGCGTTGCCTTTTTTTGCTACTGGTTGGATCTTGTGCCACTTGTACTTCTATTGACTCATCTGCACTCATAGTAACTCCCCATGCTTGTTGTTTATCTTCTAGTAATACTATTTTTAGATCACTTTCCAGTAGCGGTATAGATCACTACTGGAAAGATGAATGACACAGGATCCAATGTTATCGAAGAATAGTCGTTAGCTTTTTGCAGAAAATATCATCTTGGCTAACTGGAAAATTTTTTCGAACAATTGAACCAAGAAAGTATTGTTTGGATAAAAATTGATCGATTAAACAACAAGCTATTTTTTGATACAATCGCCCATTGTATCAAGTCTGACCAGTAATTTTCTCATTAACTTTTCTAACTGTTTTTGTTCCTCCTGGTCAAGGCATGACCAAAGTCTTCTCAGGCATTCATGTTGAGGTGGAAGCAAATTATTTAAAAATTTTGTACCTTGTTCTGTCAGATGAAGATGAAGGCAACGGCGGTCGTTATGACTTTCCTTTCTTTCAATCCACTCCTGCTTTTCTAATTCATCAGCAATACGCGTGGCGTTAGTACGGGAAGAACCTAATGCGGCACTTAATTCTGATGGTTGGATGCTGTGGCTTTCTTTAGTATCAAGGATCATCAGGGCCATGAACAAAGTTTCATTGATACCTTGAGCTTTCAGCATATTGTTACGGTTTTCAAGCAATTTACTTTGGACGTGCATTGATAACCTAGTCAACAGGATCTCTTGATAAGGGATATCTTTATTTAATTTGGCTTGCTGTGCTGCACGAATATTCAGTAATTCTTCGGTAGGCGTAAACGAACTTTCCATTATTTAGATACCTTATTAGTTTCAACTGGTAAGATAACTTTTGTTATCAAACATCCAAATGGTATATTAAAAGATAAATTTAGCAATTGTAGTTATTTGTTATCATCATATTTCTTTTGATATTGATACCTAATTCATAAATATTTTGAATGTTAGTCCAAAAAGTAGCGCACCAAATAGTGTTGCGAGTATAATTTGCTTTGTTTTGTAAAAGACTAAACAGATGGTCAGACAACCTATGAGGGTAGGGAGTAGTTTTTGACTCTCTCTCATCACATCAGGTACACCTGATACAATGAGTAAAGAACAAATGGATGCAATACCAATACTGTCAAGAATAATGCTTGTTTTTCCACTTTTCCTGCCGGCAGATTGGCGTGCTTTCCCAAATCGTAGTGGCAGATAGCGAAATGAAAAGTTAGCTAACCCAACAAATAGTCCAATGAGCAAAATCTTGCTATCAATCATGGTGTTTCCTTTTGTTCAGAAGAGTCATTGCAATTGTTTTGTGGTTGTAACAGTGCCGCGATACAACCACCGACAATACCTGCCAGAATAGCAATTGGAATTGAGAAAAATGTAATCCCTAAAAGTGCCCCGGTTAGTGCGGTTGCAACACAATAACTATTTTGCTTTCTACAAGAAGCAAGAAGAAAACTGAGAAACAGTGCTGGTAACATGAAAATCATGGCAGCTTCTACAGCAGGATAGGATTCCAAATAACCGTTACCAAGAAATGCGCCGGCTACGGTACCTGCGACCCAGGCCAGCCAGGAACAGATGGCAATAGCAACCATCCAATTTTCACTCCAGCTCCGGTGGTTCTTAATGAGTTTTGCAGTAGCGGCGGCAAAAACTTCATCTGTCAGGCCGAAAGCCCAGATAACGGTTTTTTTCTCCGTTAACTTATCTTTGATACGGTGCCTTAAAGATGGACCATAAAGAATATGGCGGACATCCATTGCCATGATTGTTAGGGCAGAAATCCATAATGATGTACCCGCACTCAGTAAAGCTGTGATGACGAACTGGCTTGCACCGGCGTAGATGATGCATGAAAAGAAAATGGCTTCTATTGGGTTGAAGCCAAGTTTGACAGCATTGAGACCAAAAGCAAAGGCGACGGGAATATAACCGATAACAATGGGTAAACTGTCTATTATTCCTTCAGTAAAAGAAGATTTTTTACTGGCTAAGGGGGATGATGTATCAGAAAAAGGCATAAAATCTATCTGGTTATATGAATGTTATATAACATTAACAAAAGGAAACCAAATAGAAAATATCATCCCTAACAAATGTTTCATAAATGTTTTTATTTAAGCATTCTTTTACTATGATCTGTTTCTTACAACGTCTTTGGTTCGTACTTTTTGCCTAAAAACCACACGATTAGACTTATTATACAGATAGCCATGCCAGCGGTGGCAACGCCATACCAACCTGAATGTTTGTAAGCATAGCCTGAAACCAGAGAGCCAAGGGCTCCACCAATAAAATAGCTGGTCATATAAGCGGCGGTGAGTCGATTTCTAGCTTCTGGCATGATGCGGTATATCGTACTTTGATTTGTAACGTGAACACCTTGAATCGCAATATCAAGGAGAAAAACACCAATTATAAAGCCAATTAGTGATTCTTTGACTAAGCCGATCGGTATCCATGAAAGAAGTAGTAGCACCAGAGAAATGCTGGTGGTCAGAGGGCCTTTTCCTTTATCAACGAGTTGCCCGGTTTGGGTTGCCATCAATGCTCCGGCAGCACCGACTAATCCAAATAAGCCGATGACTCCTTCGGAATAGTTAAAAGGAGGTGCTGAAAGCAGGAATGCCATTGATGTCCATAGCAGGCTGAAGTTGGCAAATGTCAGTGCACCTAGTAGGGCGCGTACTCTTAGAAGCGGGCTTGTAGTGATAAGGTTTACAATAGAGCCAAGTAACTGGAAATAATTGAGATTGGTTACTTGTTTATAACGGGGCAGGTAGCGCCACAGTGTCAGAGAAAGAATCACTAATGAGACACTGGCAACCCAGAAAACAGTTCGCCAGCCACCAAGAGTTGCCATTGTTCCTGAGATGGTTCTTGCTAGTAATATTCCAAGCAGTAAACCGCTCATAATCGTACCGACAGCTTTTCCTCGTTGATGGGGAAGAGCAAGTGTTGCGGCCAGCGGGACCAGTATTTGAGCGACCACCGAAAATAATCCCGTCATTGCCGTTCCTAGTAACATTTGCCAGATGTTCTGCGACGTGGCGGTAATCAGTAATCCAATGGTGGCTAATATTGTCATTGAGACAATTAAACTGCGTCGTTCGAACATATCACCTAATGGCACAAGGAATGTTAGACCAACGGCATAGCTTAATTGAGCTGTGGTTACAATAAACCCCGCTTCGTTGACGGTCAGATTAAATTGTAACGCAATCGTATCGAGTAGCGGTTGTGCATAGTAGTTGCTGGCGACAACCAGACCTGTGGCAATGGCGATCAGTGCAATCAAAGCTGGACTTAATGGTGTACGGGAAATATTTTCTTCCATAAATGTATTTTCTTATATTTAAACGGCAGGTTAGGGGTGAGTGGACAGCTCGTTAAAGGTCTGTAGTCACGAGCTAAACTTTTTGCATTGTAATGAATTTTTATTCAGGTTCAATGATAAATCCGAGAGGATGGTTACTAAAGAAATTCTATTGAGTATTCATTGTTTTAGGTAGCTTTAACTTGTGATTTAACTATCAAATTGAACTGAGAATGAAATATAAAATCGATATTAATTCCTATTATTTTCCATAATATAGCGATAATGACTATATACCCGTCATCTTTCAAGTTGCCTCTTTGTTGGCTGCACTCGCTCACCCCGGTCACATAGTTACCTATGCTCCCGGGGATTCACTCCCTTGCCGTCGCGATCCATCTTGAAATCCATAGGGTATAAAATTGTTGAAATATAAATTTTAATAAGAATTCTGAATCAGAAAAAATAACAGTGAATTGTTTTATACCAATTCACTGTTACGCTCTAAATATTAATTTTTTCCAGCGGCTTCAACGGCAGTTTTAACCCAACTATCAAACAATTTCTGATGAGCCTTAATCCAACCGTTGGCGTGACGTTCAATATCCGCTTGTGATGCCTCACCATTATGCATCCGCAAGTTTTGGGCATTGATATCCGCAAGGGGCATTCTCATGATAGAAAATAACTTAGCGGCGGTTGGGTTGTCTTCTGCCCATTTTTTATTGGCAGCAATATGCATAATACTTGGTGGAAAACCATAATTAGCGCCATTTGGTAATTTCGTCTCTATTTTCTCATCATTAGGCATAGCGGAGAAAGGAACTTGCAGCCAGACAACATCTTTACCTGGTTTCAGCACGTCACTAACCCAATAAGGTGTCCATGTGTAATATAAGATGGGTTTGCCTTCTTTATAGCGGGTAATAGTATCTGCCATCATGGCTGCATAGTTACCTTGATTGTGTTCAACGCTATTGTTTAAACCATAGGCTTTAAGGTGATGATTAATGGCGATTTCACAGCCCCAACCGGGATTACAGCCAGTTAAATCAGCTTTGCCGTTACCGTTGGTATCAAATAATTTGGCTATTTTCGGATCTTTTAATTGAGCAATATTAGTAATGTTGTATTTTTCCGCTGTTTTTTTATCGATCAAGTAGCCTTGTGCTGCATTTTCTACGTAGTTACCAACACGGTAAAATTTGGCATTACCACCTGCTGCCTGATATTGGGTGTTGTGCAGTGGTTCCCAACTTACGGCCATAAAGGTTGCGTCACCAGAAGCAATAGAGGAATAGGCGACGTTGTAGTCCACTTCTTTGATGGGTTTGATATCATAACCAAGTTTTTCCAATGCTTTACTGACGATCAGCGTCTGGAATGTTTCTTCGCTAAGGGTGCTTTGTATGGGTTGTACACTGATACCTTTACCCGGTAATTCGACAGCGAATAATTGAGAACTTATCAGTGATGACAGGGATATAGCCCAGATAACTATTTTGCGCATGGTTTTTCCTCCTGTTGCAGTCATCATGTGTTTACCAAACAATTGTTGCTTGATAGGTGTTTTGGAAGGTTATGCTTTTTGGCTAAATAAACGGGTAACTAATCCAATTGGGCCAGTGGCATACCAGCGATTTACGCCTTTAGCCCGGTTGCTGTAGCCAAAAGACTGTGTTAGGCGGTCAAGGAGAATCGCAAGAATAACAATCCCGACCCCACCTACTGTAGCAAGCCCCATATCGAGACGCCCAATACCTCGCAAAACCATTTGGCCTAAACCACCAACGGCAATCATTGATGCAATAACGACCATTGATAGGGCCAGCATCAGGGTTTGGTTGACACCGGCCATAATGGTTGGCATAGCCAGTGGTAATTGAACTTTAAACAGCATCTGACGAGGGCTGGCGCCGAAAGATTCGGCTGCTTCTATCAGATCTGCTGGAACCTGTTTGATGCCTAAAATTGTCAGACGGACAATTGGGGGTAGAGCAAAGATAATGGTGACGATAACTCCAGGCACGTTACCGATGCCAAACAGCATGACAATCGGAACCAGATAGACGAATGCTGGTGTGGTTTGCATAGCATCAAGCAGAGGTTGGATAATTTTCGCGGCTCTCTTGCTGTGTGCCAGCCATATGCCGAGTGGTAAACCAACGATAATGCAGAACAATAGCGATGTCAGAGCCAGTGATAAAGTGACCATCGATTCGTGCCATGCACCAATTGCACCAATAATTACCAGAGAAATCAGAGCAGTAATACCCATACCAATGCCTGATAACTGCCAGGCAATCAGGGCAAAAAATAGGATGGCAATGGGAGCAGGTATTGATGTCAGACATTGTTCAAAGCCACTGAGAACAAAATCAATGGGGACGCGGATTCCCTGAAATGCAGGACGAAAATTTAGCACAATCCAATCAATAGCATGGGTTACCCATGAGTCTAAAGGGATAAGTGGGTGCTGGAATGGGTCCATGATATTAAAATGTTCAGGCTGTACCGCAGTTGCGGGGGCATCCAGCCAGTCAGAACCCGTTGCATCGTCAGCATTGGTTCCACTGCTCCAGGGGTCGGAATTATCGGCAGCGATGGACGGGGTATCCTCTGAATTCTGTACAGGCTGAGTTTGATGTTCGTTTTGATTACTCATTTGGTGTCTCCTTATCTAATGCCTGCAATAGCATCCCTTTGGAAATAACGCCGATATATTTGTCATTATTTCCAACCACCGGAACTGCACAAGGTGATTGTGCTACAACAGCAATCAGCTCATTGAGGGGCATATCTGCGGCAACGGAGGTTGGTTCCGCCAATATGGCGTGTTCGATAGGTTTTTTTTCCCGTAATGCTTTTTCCAATGAATTTACGGAAACGATACCGGCGAATTTTTGTCCACGTTCGATCAGGTAACCATAGTTTCTGTTTTCGTCATCGAGGACTTTCAATGCAGAAAGAGGACCAAAACCGGGTGCAATATGAAGCAGAGAGTCAGGACGGCGACGGGCAATGTCTTTAGCACTGAATACATGGCTGATATCTACGCCACGAAAGAAAGTTTTCACATAGTTATTCGCTGGATTATTCAAGATTTCATCAGGTGTCCCGACCTGCACAACAACACCGTCTTGCATAATGGCAATCCGGTCTCCGATACGCATTGCCTCATCCAAATCATGAGAGATAAAGACGATAGTCCGTGGCTGATTGCCTTGCAGGCTTAGCAGTTCATCTTGCATTTCTGTACGAATTAATGGATCAAGGGCAGAAAATGCTTCGTCCATTAGCAAAATATCTGGGTTATTAGCTAATGCCCTGGCAAGCCCTACACGTTGGCGCATCCCGCCTGAGAGCTCATCTGGATAAGATTGTGCATAATTTTCCAGGTTTACCTGTTTCAGTGCATCCAATGCTTTTTTATTGCGTTCTTGTTTGGTGATTCCGGCAAGTTCCATACCAAAGGCGCTGTTTTCCAGTATGTTTAAATGTGGCATCAGTGCAAATGATTGGAAAACCATACTGATTTTGTTACGGCGAATTTCTCTTAACGCTGCTGTTGAAATCTCAGAAATATCTTCACCATCAATTAATACTTGGCCGCGAGTCGGTTTTATCAGACGATTGAGAAGGCGTACCATTGTGGATTTGCCGGAGCCAGATAATCCCATGATGACAAATATTTCGCCTTCTTCAATAGTCAGATTGGCATTTTGTATACCAACAACCATACCTGTCTTTTCAAATATCTGATCTTTGCTCAAACCAGAATTCAGTAACTTGAAAGCATATTCTGAATGGTCGCCAAATATCTTATAGAGGTTTTTAACTTCGAGTTTAATTGCCATGAAATAGTTACTTTCCTTTCAATGGTTATTTAATGGTGTTATGCATTATTCATCTCTGCATGATTCTTTGAATATATATACCCTAACATACTGAGAGAGCCTGACAACCCTATGTTAATGATAATTAATGTAAAAAATAGTGATATTGAATGACTTAAATTAGATATATTTGTAGTCATTTCATGGTTATTAGTCATTCCTTTTACCCAAATTCATGTTGTCATTGTAAGGGTTAATTGTATATATGCTGTTGTTATTAATGAATTTTAAATTTGATCGGCAAATGAATTATTCACTATGTTGTAAATAGAATCGATTATTAGTTTATCATGTTGATTATGTCTTATTAGAATGAAATTTAATTTAAAATTAATTAGCTACATTAATGTTTTTTGTCGTTTCGGATGATATAAGAGGCGGAGATGGCAAAAAATATCCATAGAAATGGCAATAGTCATGAAAAAATGCCATAAAAATATAAGGATTTTATGGCGTTTTATCGTTTAAAAAACAGGATCAATAATATTGGTTTTTAAAGTATTAGAGTATTATGGTTATTTTGAAGTATTCCTTCTATATAAAATAAAATCATTCTCTTTAGAAATTCCAATCCTCATCCTCAGTATTCACTGCTTTACCGATAACATATGATGAACCTGAACCAGAAAAGAAATCATGGTTTTCATTGGCATTCGGTGATAATGCAGAGAGGATTGTAGGGCTGACATTTGTTATTTCTGGCGGAAATAAGGTTTCATAGCCAAGATTCATTAATGCTTTATTGGCATTATAATGCAAGAATTTTTTAATATCTTCAGTCCAGCCAACAATATCATAAAGTTCTTCTGTATATTTGATTTCATTTTCGTATAATTCTAATAATAATGAAAAAGTGAATTCTTTAATCTCTTTTTGCTCTAGTGTTGAATGTTTTTTTAATGATTGTTGAAATTTATATCCAATATAATAACCGTGGATGGCTTCATCTCGGATAATAAGTCGGATTAAATCGGCTGTATTTGTTAATATTCCTCGACTTGACCAATACATAGGTAAATAGAAACCTGAATAGAATAAAAATGATTCTAGAAAAACACTGGCGATTTTTTTCTTTAATGGATGATGATAACTATAATAATTCAGTATAATTTGAGCTTTATTCTGTAATGAAAAACTTTTTTCACTCCAGCGATAGGCGTCATCCACGTCAGTTGTTAGGCATAATGTTGAAAAAATGGAGCTATAAGAACGTGCATGAACAGCTTCCATGAAACTAATGTTGGACATAACTGCTTCTTCGTGGGGTGTCAGGGCATCTTCCATTAACGCTGGAGCACCAACAGTGTTCTGAATTGTGTCCAGTAGTGTCAGCCCGGTGAATACCCGGATAGTCAGCTTTTTTTCTTCTGTCGTCAGTGTATTCCATGAAGTAATATCATTGGATAATGGAATTTTTTCCGGTAACCAAAAATTAGTTGTCAGTCGGTTCCAAACTTCTAGATCTTTGTCATCTTCAATTCGGTTCCAGTTAATTGCACATATAGGATTACTGATCATAATACATTTCCAGAATTCATTTTACAGTGAGCATGAAACACAATCTTGTACTTCCGTGCCTTCTAGAGCAGTTTGTTTCAGACGGATGTAATAAAGTGTTTTAATTCCTTTACGCCAGGCATAAATTTGGGCTTTGTTAATATCACGGGTAGTAGCATCGTCTTTGAAGAAAAGTGTCAGGGATAATCCTTGGTCAACGTGTTGAGTGGCTGTAGCATAAGTATCAATAATCTTTTCCGGCCCTATTTCGTAAGCATCTTGGTAATATTCAAGATTATTATTCGTCATAAATGGTGCTGGATAATATACCCGTCCTGTTTTACCATCTTTACGGATCTCAATACGGGATACAATCGGGTGAATGCTTGAGGTTGAATTGTTGATATATGAAATAGAACCTGTAGGAGCAATAGCTTGGAGATTTTGATTGTAAATACCATGAGTCATAATTGAGGCTTTTAATTCAAGCCAGTCTTGTTGATTAGGAATGGTTATTCCTGCTTGCTCAAACAATTGAGAGACTTTTTTTGTCTGAGGTTGCCATGCTCTTTCTGTATATTTATTGAAAAATTCACCACTGGCATAACGAGAATCTTTAAAGCCTTTAAAGTAGCTATTGCGTTCAATGGCGATCTGATTGGAAGTACGCAGAGCGTGATAAGTGACGATATAGAAATAGATATTGGTGAAATCTATTCCCTCTTCAGAACCATAATGAATTTTTTCCCTTGCCAGATAGCCGTGAAGATTCATTTGCCCCAAACCAATGGCATGGGAATCCTGATTTCCTTTTTCGATAGAAGGAACTGAACGGATATGGCTCATATCTGATACCGCAGTTAAAGCACGGATAGCCGTTTCAATAGAGAGGGTAAAGTCAGGTGAATCCATTGTATGAGCAATATTCATTGATCCCAGATTACAACTAATATCTTTCCCAATATGGTGGTAACTTAAATCCTCTTTATATTCGCTGGCATTGTTAACCTGTAAAATTTCGGAACATAAATTACTCATATTAATCCGACCTTTAATCGGGTTAGCATTATTCACCGTGTCTTCATACATAATATAGGGATAACCAGATTCGAACTGGAGCTCAGCTAACGTCATGAAAAATTCACGAGCATTGATTTTTGATTTCCTAATTTGTTGGTTATTTACCATTTCAGTATATTTTTCTGTCATGCTAATTTCGGACATTGGCACACCATAAATCCGCTGAATATCATAAGGGGAGAATAGATACATATCTTCATTATGTTTAGCCAGCTTAAAAGTGATATCAGGAATAACAACGCCAATAGAGAGTGTTTTTATACGGATTTTTTCGTCGGTATTTTCCCGTTTTGTATCCAGAAAACGAAGAATATCGGGATGATGTGCATGGAGATAAACGGCCCCTGCACCTTGGTGTGCACCGAGTTGATTGGCGTATGAAAACGCATCTTCCAGCATTTTCATCACAGGGATAACACCTGATGATTGATTTTGAATTATTTTTATCGGTGCACCCGTTTCCCGTAGATTACTGAGTAAGAATGCGACCCCTCCGCCACGTTTTGAAAGCTGTAAGGCTGAATTAACTGAACGTCCGATGGATTCCATATTATCTTCAATGCGTAGCAGGAAACAGGAAACCAATTCTCCTCGCTGTTTCTTACCGCAATTAAGAAAAGTTGGCGTTGCTGGTTGAAAACGGCCATTGATCATCTCATCCACTAGACGACAAGCCAGCACTTGATCGCCTTGGGCTAGGGTCAGTGCTACCATGCATACCCGATCTTCATAGCGTTCTAGATAACGTTTATTATCGAAGGTTTTCAGAGTATAACTGGTGTAATATTTGAATGCGCCCAGAAAGGTTTGAAAGCGGAATTTTTTGCTATAGGCTTGCTGAAAGAGCTTTTTAATAAAAGTAAAATCGTATTGCTCCAGCACGTTTGTTTCGTAATATCCCTCTTGTTGGAGGAAATCCAGTTTCTCTTTTAGGCTATGGAAAAATAGTGTGTTTGGATTTACATGCTGGCGAAAATAATAATGAATAGCCAGTTTGTCTTTGTCAAATTGAATCTTTTCTTCACTATCGTACAGATTGAGCAAGGCATTTAAAGCATGATAATCCTGTTGTGCATTAATTTGAAAAGTCATAATTACATATTCTCTAATGAATCATGTTGCCAGAACCTTTGAATACCTTGGCGTACCCGTTGTACATCTTCTTCAGTACCCAACAGTTCAAAACGGTATAGGAGGGGTATCCGGCATTTCTCTGAAATTATCCGCCCAGCGATGCCGTAAGCTTCGCCAAAGTTGGTATTCCCGGCCGCGATGACTCCCCGGATGAATGCCCGGTTTTCGGCGATATTGAGAAATCGGATCACTTGTGGTGGAACAGCGCCTTTAGTTCTGCCACCACCGTAACTGGGGGTCAGTAAAATGTAAGGAGAAGTTACGTTTAATGGGCTGTCTGATTGATTTATTGGAATACGAAAGGCTGGTATCTCCAGTTTCTGAACAAATCTATGGCTATTACTGGATGAACTGGAGAAATAGATCAGCGGATTTATATTCATAATAAACCTATAAATCCTCGGTTAATGCGTTGATTTTATCTGGACGAAATCCTGACCAATGCTGTGTACCTGCTACAACCACAGGAATTTGCTGGTAGCCCATAGCACGGATAGTCGCTAAAGCCTGCGGGTTTTCGGTTAAATCGACAATCTGATAAGGAATATTTCTTCGGCTTAGCGCCTGATAGGTTGCGCTGCATTGTACGCAGTCCGGTTTGCTATAAATGGTAATGCTCATTAACGACTCCTTTGTCAGTTTGTGGGCATGTGATGGCAAAATTTGGTTCATGAGTAATAATTTACCTAAAGGCCAGAACTTGAATCATACTATATATAGTGAAATTTTATTTCAACCATACTATATGTGGTGTTAATTTTACATCGAGTGACTATCATTAAAATTACGATGTGGGTTATTCTCTGTTTGTTGGCAGGCTTTTCGCCTTCAGACAAGTTTAAGTTTTCTAGTCGGTGGTAAGGGAGCAACTGAATTCATCATTGCAATTTGTCGAAAAGACGATTTACTCTAATCTCTATAATGATTGATATTTTTTTCAATGGAGGTGGTTATGTATCATCACTATTTTGATACACCCAAAGGATTTCCTAAACCGTATATTCATATCACTGCGGATGATAAGGGAGTGACCAGTCTATATTTTGTTGATGAAAAAACAGCGCCTGAAGTGAAAAATGATATTACTAAGCAGTGCGTGAAAGAGTTACGAGGATATTTTGCGGGTAAGCGAACTGAGTTTTCCGTTCCACTCAACCCGGCAGGAACTGAATTCCAGCAGCGTGTATGGTTACAGTTATGTAAGATCCCGTTTGGAGAAGTGTGGAGTTATAAGCAACTTTCATTAGCATTAGGTTCAGTTAATTATTGTCGTGCGGTAGGAATGGCTAATTCTCGTAATCCGATCTCATTAATTGTGCCTTGTCATCGTGTTATTGGACATGATGGTAAATTGGTGGGATATACCGGTGGCCTGAATATTAAAAGCTGGCTATTAGAACATGAAAAAACCTAGTCATTTGTTTATTAGATAACTTGTGTGATAAAAGACCAGGGAGGATTATAGATATTTATATATGTGTATTATTTAGTAGTAAAACTAAATAAAGATAACATCTATCGTATTTTATTATGCTTTTCGTGATCTTGGTTGTAGACAGTGAGCCAACTTATTTGTTGTACTGTATGCGACGCAGATTTTGTGTCTTAATTTTCACGTTAAAGGTAAGTTTGATGTCAAAAATTAAAGGTAACGTTAAGTGGTTTAATGAATCTAAAGGATTCGGGTTTATCACTCCAGAAGATGGTAGCAAAGACGTATTCGTGCATTTCTCTGCTATTCAGAGTAACGGATTTAAAACTTTGGCAGAAGGTCAAAAAGTAGAGTTTGAAATCACTGACGGCGCTAAAGGTCCATCTGCTGTAAACGTTGTCGCTATCTGATTTTAACTCCATATTTCGAAAACCCGTTATTACAACGGGTTTTTTTTGGCTTGTATGAGGCCGATATGTAGGTGATTTTAATTTAAAGTTCATGCATCAATACGAAAGCTAACATGGTCATCAGTAATGATCCAAAAAGGTTAAGCAAAACTGTTCCCAGTGCCCATCCTAGTTTCCCGTCCAGTAACAAATAAGCAACTTCAACAGAGAATGTAGAAAAGGTTGTTAAACCTCCGCAAAAACCGGTGGTCAACATCAATTTCCAAGCCGGATCAAGATGTGTAGATTTATTAAAATAGGCTAACCCTAGTCCGATAATTAATGCACCAATACAGTTAACGGTAAGGGTGCCAATCGCGATATTAGAAGAAATATTATTAAGACGGAGGCTGATAAACCAGCGTAATACGCTGCCTAAGCCACCTCCGATAAATACAGCCAGAATAATATTAGTCATAATATACCCGTCATCTTTCAAGCTGCCTCTTTGTTGGCTGCACTCGCTCACCCCGGTCACATAGTTTGCTATGCTCCCGGGGATTCACTCCCTTGCCGTCGCGATGCAGCTTGAAATCCATAGGGTATAAGAAACTGGGTTATTTGACCTCTTCACCTTTGGCTTGCAAGTCAGCATGATAAGAAGAACGGACAAATGGACCACAGGCGGCATGGGTGAACCCCATAGCTAACGCTTCTTCTTTCATTTCATCAAATTCCTGTGGGCTGACGTAGCGCTGTACCGGTAAATGATGGCGACTAGGTTGTAGATATTGTCCCAAAGTCAGCATAGTCACACCGTGGCGGCGCAGATCACGCATAACATCAAGAATTTCTTCGTTGGTTTCACCAAGACCGACCATCAGACCCGATTTGGTTGGAATATCAGGATGGGTTTCTTTAAACTTTTCAAGTAATTTTAATGACCACTCATAGTTTGCACCAGGGCGCACCTGACGGTAAACCCGGGGTACGTTTTCCAGATTATGGTTAAAGACATCGGGCGGTGTCGCTGTCAGTATTTCAAGTGCACGATCCATACGTCCACGGAAGTCAGGAACTAAGGTTTCAATCTTAATAGATGGATTTTTTTCACGAATAGCAGAGATGCAGTCAGCAAAGTGCTGAGCACCACCGTCACGTAGATCATCACGGTCAACGGAGGTGATGACAACGTAGCGCAGTGCCATATCTTTAATGGTTTGTGCCAGTTTTATGGGTTCGTTGGTGTCAGGTGCCATTGGGCGGCCGTGCGCAACATCACAGAAAGGGCAACGGCGGGTGCAAATTGCGCCAAGGATCATAAAGGTTGCTGTACCGTGATTGAAGCATTCTGCCAGGTTAGGGCAAGACGCTTCTTCACAAACGGAATGCAGACCATTTTTGCGCATGGCAGATTTGATGCCCTGAATGCGGCTGGAATCCGCAGGAAGTTTGATTTTCATCCACTCAGGTTTACGCAAGATTTCTGTACGTTCGGTCATCACTGTTTTGACAGGGATCAGCGCCATTTTGTCTGCGTCGCGGTACTTAACTCCGCGTTCCATCTGAATTGGTTTACTCATAATCGTGCTGGTTCCAGTGTTAAATTCATCAGGTTGAGATTTATCATTCAGTCTACTGTATGATAAAAAATTAAAAATTTTTGAAAAATGTTAAAAAATTATAGCATCTTTAACTGTTCAGGTTAAATCCTAACTGCTGGCAAAATTTCTCTACCAAAACAGGCTGTACTTGTTCAACAGTAATTCCAGGAACTAAGTCACTGAGTTGAATCATTTTCATACCGGCATAGCCACAAGGGTTAATACGCTGGAAGGGTTCTAAATCCATTGCGATATTGAGGGCTAGTCCGTGGAAAGAACAACCTTTACGTATCCGTAATCCAAGAGAGCAAATTTTTGCTTCATTGACGTAGACACCAGGGGCATCCGGGCGGGCATGGGCTTTCACACCAAAGTGAGCAAGGGTTTTAATGACAGTATCCTCTATCGCCGTAACCAGTTGCCGTACACCAATTTTGGCGCGTTTAATGTCAATCATGACATACATAACCTGCTGACCAGGGCCATGATAGGTGACTTGTCCACCACGATCGGATTGAATAACCGGAATATCACCGAGGGACAGCAAATGCTCAGCTTTACCTGCTTGTCCTTGAGTAAAGACTTTTGGATGCTGTACCAGCCAGATTTCATCAGGTGTATTAGTATCTCGCTGCTCAGTAAACAAGTGCATTGCATCAGAAATCGGCTCGTAGGGTTGTATTCCTAATTGACGTAAGAAAATCGTTTTATGTTGCAATTGAAACTTCATTTGATAGCTATAAGATTTGGTCAGTATAACCCTCAGAAGAGCTTCTCACCAGTTTAGTGCACCTGAAACTGTAGTATTCCTGATAGATAAAGAATCCCCTGTGAAATTATAGGGGATTTCTCTAATGTGTATTACAATACTACCCGTACCAATTCAAGGTTACCTAATTCTTCATACAGCGTTT
This sequence comes from Photorhabdus sp. RM96S, assembly GCF_042879335.1. Lineage (NCBI taxonomy): Bacteria > Pseudomonadati > Pseudomonadota > Gammaproteobacteria > Enterobacterales > Morganellaceae > Photorhabdus > Photorhabdus sp. RM96S. Next base: position 180,704 of record NZ_JBHFKT010000001.1, read on the forward strand.
CTACTTGTTCAATATGAGTCGCATTGATAGTAATGGACACTGAGTGGTAGTTACCTTTGCTGCTTGGCTTCACTTGTGGAGAGTAATCGCCCGGCGCATGACGTTGAACCACTTCAACGACCTGATTGACTAGCTCAGACTCCGCCAAACCCATCACTTTGTAAGTGAATGAACAAGGGAACTCAAGCAGTTCATTTAATTTCGTTTTCATGGGCGCTCCTGTTTTGCTTTCCGCGATACGTACGGTCAGTTTCTTCTGTAAAATTTGATACTTTCCTCCGCCTTAAAACGCGGAGGTGCTTATTGCGATCGGGCAGTAGTCCGATTCGCTTTGATGGACTCTGTTTATCGCTTCATTATCTCAAGAATTAGCCAAACCAATGATGAAATAGTAGCTTGATGTAATCGATAAAGCGGCCGAAGATGCTGCCTTCTTTTACTTCATTCATGACGACTAAAGGCTGCTGTTCAATAGTTTTGCCATCAAGTTGAAAGTTGATAGTACCTACGACTTGATTTTTCGCCAGTGGTGCATGTAATTCACTATTATTCATGACATAGCTGGCTTTCAGATCTTTCAGACGACCACGGGGAATAGTTAGATAAACATCTTTATCAACACCTAATTGAACCCTATCGTTATCTCCAAACCAGACTGGTTCAGAGGCGAATTCTTTGCTTGCTTTCAGAGGAGCAACAGTTTCAAAGAAACGGAAACCCCAGGTCAGCAGTTTCTTACTTTCTGTTTCACGGCCTTTATGAGTGTGGCCTCCTAATACCGCAGAAATCAGGCGCATATCGCCTTCCGTTGCAGAAGCAACTAGGTTATAGCCCGCTGCGCTAGTGTGACCGGTTTTAATACCATCGACATTCAGGCTCTTATCCCACAATAAGCCATTACGGTTTGTCTGGCGGATATTGTTGTAGGTAAATTCTTTCTCTTTATAGATGGTGTACTCTTCAGGAACATCACGGATCAGCGCTTGACCAATCAATGCCATGTCACGGGCAGAGCTGTATTGGCCTTCTGCATCCAGGCCATGAGCGGTTTTGAAATTCGTATTCTTTAATCCAAGCGATTTCACATAACCATTCATTAAATTAACGAAAGACTCTTGGCTACCGGCAACATAATCTGCCATTGCAACACAGGCATCGTTACCGGATTGCAAGTTTATACCGCGGGATAACATAGAAACCGAGACCTGATCGCCTGGCTTGAGGAACATCAGGGAAGAGCCTTTAAATACCGGATTACCGGTTGCCCATGCGTCAGTGCCAACAGTGACCATATCATTTGGGTGGATTTTGCCTGATTTGATTGCTTGACCAATAACATAGCTGGTCATCATTTTTGTCAGACTGGCAGGATCACGGCGTGCATCTGCATTCATCTCAGCCAGCACTTTGCCTGAGTTATAGTCGATAAGGATATAAGCTTCCGCATCAATCTGAGGCACTCCTGGGATCATCGTTTTCAGGTTGACATCATTCCCATTGGCAAAGGCAGAAGCACTTATTGCCAGCGCAATACCCAAGGTGGTGCTTTTTATAAAACGAGAAGTGGTTGTATATTTCATGGTTAGTTTGACAACATCCGTGAGAAAAGATTGATATCGAGCCACATCATAGCAAATGAAAAAAATACTGACATTGCCAAATTTTGACAAGACTCAGGTTTACATTTTTTTACTCCTCTTACTGATATTTGAATCAAAGTGAGATATCAGTAAGAGAACGATTAAGGACTGACGATAAAAGAAGATTGCTGTATCTGGTCAGCCAGTTTTTGTTGTAAATCGGCAGCTTGCTGGCGATTGTTGAATGGCCCTAACTGTACACGATAAACGTTATTATATTGAGTTACGCGGCCTTGAACATTAAAGCGTTGCGCCAGTGTTTGTTGCCACTCTTTTGCTCGTTGCTCACTGCTAACAGCACCAACTTGAACTATAAAACCATTTGTTGAGGCGGCTGTTGGCGTTGTGACTATTGAAGTACTGTTTGTAACAGGCTTAGGTGGTTGCAGCTTCATTGCGGGGAGCTGTTCAGTCGCTTCCGGTTGTATCGTCAGTTTCATCGGCTGATTTGTTAAGGGCTGGCTGCTAGTCTGATCAGGGATATTCTCCATTGTTGGTGTTCCTAATGGACTGGTTGTCAGCGTTGGTCTACCCGGTAGAGCATAACTCTGTTTAACTATCTGGCTGCCAATGGTACCGGGACCGGATACAGAACCGTCCTGGGCAACCGCAATAAAATCAACCTTAACTTTGGTACTTTGAGTTAGGTTTAACCGTTCAGCGGAAGCCTTCGATAGATCGATAATTCGCCCTGGTTTATAAGGACCACGGTCATTGACTCTAACAATCATCATGCGGCCATTGCTCAAGTTGGTCACACGGACATAACTTGGAATTGGCAGGGTAGGATGGGCGGCTGTCAGAGCATAAGGATTAAAACGTTCACCAATTGCGGTCATTTTGCCGCTAGATTCTTCACCGTACCAACTAGCGTAACCTGTCTCACTAAACTGAGAGGGGGCTTGCACAATGTGATAAGTATGTCCGTTCATCTGATAATCATCATTGGCGCTAGGATGATAAGGCTCATAACGAGGTTCTGCACCCAGAACATCCTGCGTTGGTACTACGGGTAACGGGGCAGGTTTTTGTTTGTCAGGAGTAGTACAGCCAGATAGCAGGGCTGCAATCATGCCGAATATAAGCCAGTGTTGACGCATTGAAACCTCTTCTCTATAAACTTTTGGACAACAATTTTCTGTGTGTGTGAATCGACATGATAATGCCGAAACCCGCCATTAAGACGATTAACGCAGAGCCGCCATAACTGACAAATGGCAAAGGAACGCCTACTACAGGCAGGATACCACTCACCATGCCAATATTGACGAAGATATAAACAAATAGAATTAACATTAGGCCGCCAACCATAACCCGACCAAAAGTGTTCTGTGCTCTGGTTGCGATAACCAGCCCACGAGTAATTAATAACATATATAATGTTAATAATAGTAGTACGCCAATCAAACCAAGTTCTTCTGACAGTACGGCAAATATGAAATCTGTATGACGTTCTGGCAGAAATTCCAATTGAGATTGTGTTCCTAATAGCCAGCCTTTACCTGATAAACCACCGGAGCCAATCGCGATTTTTGATTGAATAATATGGTAACCCTTACCTAGTGGATCGCTTTCTGGATCAAGTAGCATCATGACGCGATCACGCTGATAGCCATGCATCAGGAAGAACCACAAGATGGGGATAAAACAGGTTAACAGTAGAGCGGCGATACCGATCAACCTCCAGCTCATGCCCGAAAGGAACAAGACAAACAGACCAGAAGCCGCGATCAGTATTGAAGTCCCTAGGTCTGGCTGAGCGGCAACCAGTAAAGTGGGCAGAAAAATGAGCATCAGAGCGATAGTCGTATTTTTCAGTGATGGGGGGCATAAATCGCGGTTCATAAAACGTGCGATCATCAGAGGTACGGCTATTTTGGCAATCTCTGAAGGTTGGAAGCGGATGATCCCTAAATCTAGCCAGCGTTGGGCACCTTTACTTATTTGGCCGAAAGCATCGACAAAAATCAGTAAAATGACACAAACAATATAGAGATGGGGCGCCCAGCTTTCATAAACTCTTGGTGGAATTTGCGCCATGATGAGCATGACAACCAGTCCAGCACCAATTTGGCCAATTTTGCGCTCCATCATACCCATATCTTGACCGCTGGCACTCCACATAACAAAAGCGCTGTATATCAGCAATGCTAAAATGCACAGGAGTAACGGTAGGTCGATATGTAATCTGGTCCAGAGAGGAACCCTTTTTTGGTTTTCTGTCATGGTGTTAATCAGTCACTTTCTGTTCCGGGAGGTGTAGGGACAGCATTCGGCAATGTTGTGTTGTTATCCCCTAATAGTACATGGTCGAGGATTTGGCGAACAAGGGTTCCCACTGCTGGACCTGCACCACCATTCTCTAAAATAATGGAAAGGGCTACTGTCGGATTTTCATAAGGAGCGAAAGCGATCATCAGCTTATGATCCCGTAAATGCTCAGCAATTTTACTGGCATTGTAGGTTTCATAACTGTAGACCTGTGCTGTTCCTGATTTGGCCGCTGCTTTGTAAGGCGTGCCGATAAAACTCTTGTGGCCGGTACCGTTTGGCAGGTTAGCAACACCGTACATACCGTTTTTTGCTAATTCCCAATATCCTGAATGGATATCACCGATCTGAATATTTTCTATTTGTTGATAAGGGATCATCTCACCTTTCAGCTTTTTGCTTAGCAGAAGATGTGGTGTTTTTACATTACCGTCGTTAATTAAGGTTGTCAGCGCTTTTACCAGTTGAATGGGGGTTGCTGTCCAATATCCCTGGCCGATACCCACAGGAATGGTATCTCCTTGATACCAAGGTTTTTTATATTTTCTTTGTTTCCATTCGCGGGTAGGCATGATACCGGTGCGCTCTTCGGCTAGGTCGATGCCAGTATGTTCGCCATAGCCAAACTTGGTCATCCATTCAGATAGACGATCAATTCCCATATCATAGGCTACTTGATAGAAGAAAGTATCCGCCGATTCTACAATGGCTCTGTGTGCATTGAGACTACCGTGCCCCCAACGTTTCCAGTCACGGTAGCGTTTTTCTGAACCCGGTAATTGCCACCAACCCGGATCAAAAATAGTGGTATTTTTATTGATAACGCCTGTACTTAGTGCTGCGACGGTAATAAAAGGTTTCACTGTCGAAGCTGGAGGATAGATTCCTTGAGTAGCACGATTAATAAGCGGCCTATCAGGATTGTTTAATAGCTCTTGGTAGCTCTTATTGGAGATACCGTTTACGAATAGGTTTGGATCATAGCTTGGGTTAGATACCAGTGCCAGAATTTCCCCATTCCGTGGATCACTGACAACGACCGCAGCGCGGCTGGTTGTGAGGAGTTTCTCAATGTAAATCTGCAATTCGAGATCGATAGTTAGGTAAATATCTTGTCCGGCCTGTGGTGGTTGTTCATGTAATTGGCGTATCACCCGGCCTCGGTTATTCACTTCGACTTCTTCATAACCCGTTTTGCCGTGTAAAACAGTTTCATAATAGCGTTCAATACCCAGTTTGCCGATATCATGGGTAGCGGCGTAATTAGGTAAAATACCTTCTTTATCCAATCGTTCTACATCTTTATCATTAATTTTAGCAACATAGCCGATGATATGTGTCAGTGCTGAACCATAAGGATAGAAGCGGCGTTGGTAGCCTTTTATTTCAAAACCAGGGAAACGATATTGGTTAACGGCAAAGCGTGCTACTTGAATATGATCAAGTGAAGTTTTCAATGGAATAGAGGTAAAGCGGCGCGAGCGTTTACGCTCTTTTTCAAAATTGGCAATATCTTCGTCAGTCAGATCGATAACATTACGTAAATCATTCAGCGTTTGCTCAAGGTGTTCTACCTTTTCAGGTATGATTTCCAACTGATAGATAGTTCGATTAAGTGCCAATGGCGTGCCGTTTCGGTCATAAATGATCCCGCGGCTTGGCGCAATTGGAACCAGTTTAATACGGTTTTCGTTTGAGCGGGTTTGATAGTCTTCGTGGCGGGTGATTTGTAAATGGTAAAGATTGGCCATCAGGATACCAGTCAGTACCAGGATGATAATAAACGCCACCAATGCGCGGCGAGCAAATAGGGCTGATTCAGCCGTATAATCACGAAAAGGGGTACGTTTATTCTTCATCCCATTGCCAGAAATTCGCTTTTATCCGTTGATAACCAAATTATTCCCGATGATAGGGATGATTGGTCGTAATACTCCATGCCCGGTACAGGCTTTCCGCAACTAAAACTCGCACCAGAGGATGGGGTAAGGTTAGCGGTGACAGTGACCAGCTTTGTTCTGCGGCAGCTTTACATGCCGGAGCGAGACCTTCGGGCCCACCTATCAACAAACTGACATCTCTACCATCCCGTTTCCAATGTTCAAGCTGTTGCGCCAATTGAGGCGTTTCCCAGCGGGAACCCGGAATGTCCAGGGTGACAATACGGCTGCCTTTGCTGACAGCGGCCAGCATTTGTTCGCCTTCTTTTTCCAGAATGCGTTTAATATCCGCATTTTTCCCCCGTTTGCCAGCCGGAATTTCTATCAGGTCAAATGGCATGTCTTTGGGAAAACGACGCAAATAATCTGTAAAGCCGGCCTGTATCCAGTCCGGCATTTTTGTACCTACAGTGATTAATTGCAGCTTCAAACTCAGCTCCAGAGCTTTTCGAGTTCGTACATGCGGCGGCTCTCTTCTTGCATGACATGTACGATAACTTCACCGAGGTCTACGACAATCCAGTCAGATACGCCTTGTCCTTCAACGCCAAGTGGGATCAGGCCGCTCGCACGACAGTCATCAACCAGATTATCTGCGACAGACATCAGATGGCGGTTGGAAGTTCCGGTGCAGACAATCATGCAATCGGTAATACTTGATTTCCCTTGGACATCAAGGGAAACAATATCCTGTGCTTTGGAGTTTTCAAGCTTATCAATAACAAACTGTTGGAGTTCTTTACCTTGCAAAAGGCTCATCCTTATTTTTTATCACAATTGATTAAATAGTGCGGAATAATAGCATGTCAGGTCACTTAAGGGTAAGTCAACTAAGCGACTAATCGAGGCAGATTCCGCTATTGGCGATATAACCCCTGTGAATCTATATACTTTTGTACTGAAAGGGGGAGTAAATCGTCACAACTTAACCCTTGCTGGTGGCGTTGACGGATGTCTGTTGCTGAGATCGACAGCAGAGGTGTATCTGCCAGATAGATATAACCGTTAGGTTTACTGCCAAGCTGGCTTGGATCGCAGATTTGATGTTTTGTAAGCCATTGTTGCATTTCAGTTGTGGAAAACTGAGTTTGATAACCAGGACGAGCACAAACTAGCAAATGGCAGAAACTCAGTAGTTCTGACCAACGATGCCAAGTATGCAGTGATAACAAAGCATCCTGGCCGATTATAAATGCTAGTGGTTGTTTGTTACCAAGTTCCTGACGGAATGACTCTAGCGTATCAATTGTGTAAGAGGGGATAGTGCGCTCCAGTTCACGCTTATCGACGGTAAACAGTGGGCTATCCTGTATTGCCAGTTGTACCATTTCAAGCCGCTGTTGTGCAGTGGCTTCCGGTTGTGGGCGGTGTGGGGGGACGTGATTTGGTAGTAAAATCACTTGATTCAGGCCAGTTTGATATGCAAGGGTTTCAACTGGTTGTAAGTGCCCGTAATGGATGGGATCGAATGTTCCACCAAATAATGCTTTAATAACGGGTTGTTTCGGGCAAGTAGAATCAATGGTATGAGGCATTAAAAAAGCTCTCAGGTAAGGTTTTTCCACATAACAGCATGGAAAGAGTTTCTAAATCTGACCAAATAGACTGGCCGTAATCCTGTTTGATCTGGCGTTCCATCTGTACAAGTAAATGAATTGCTCGCTGCAAATCATGTTGAGTGAGACGTTGCAGTGCGCTTGTCAGTAATGGACGGCGGTTTTGCCATACCCGATGCTGATCTAACAGTGTTTTCATCGGGGTTGTGGTACTTTGACGTTTCAGAGTGAGCAGCAGCAGTAATTCACGCTGTACGGTACGTAATAGAATAACAGCTTCGCAATCTTCCTGTTTTAACTGTTTCAGAATATGCCAGGCTCGTTTTGCTTTACCTGATAATAGCGAGTCTACCCAGTGATAAGGTGTAAAATGAGCCGCGTCATTCACCGCATTTTCGACACGATGTAAGGTTAGTTTACCGTCTGGGTATAGCAGGGAAAGTCGCTCAAGTGCCTGAGCTAACGCCAGTAAATTTCCTTCATAACAATAACACAGGAGTTGATTGGCTTGTTCTTCCAGTGCCAATTTCATGGCTTTGGCCCGGTGTGCAACCCATTGCGGCAGACGGTTCTGTTCGGGGGGCTGACAACTGACATAAACACCATTTTTTCCTAGTATTTTGAACCAGTTACTGTTCTCCTGAGCCTTGGTCAATTTCAAACCGCGTAGTATTAGCAGTATATCTGGGTGAAGTAGTCCTGCCAGTTTCACCAGTTGTTCGGCTATGGTTGTGTTAGGGCCATTTTCCGGCAGTAGTAAAGTGAGTGTTTGACGGCTAGCAAACAGACTTAGTGACTGACAAACACTGAATATCTCATCCCACTCGGTGTGATTATCCAGTGTATAGGTGAAGTGTTCAGTGAAGGCGTGTTTTTCAGCAGCCTTGCGGATATGATCCTGGCTTTCCTGTAATAGTAGGGGTTCATTACCCCATATTAGATAACAGTTTCGCAGCCCCTCATTGAGCTGCGAAATCAGTTGTTCGGGATAGAGTTTGATCATTGTGCTTGCGCAGCTTGCTGTCCCACCTGTTTTTCTCTGGCTTTCTGCTTTTCTGCGTTGTGAACGGTCAATAACTGGCGAACTAACCGGCGAGCAGCTTGTTCGCGCATTTCCTGATTGATTATCTCGTTTTCAGCATCTTTCGCCAGGGCCTCTAATGGGTTGTCGAAAAAAGAGCGGTCAACCCTGGATCGCAGCGGGTATACGCTACCGTCTGGCATAATAACCTGAGCATCGACATTCAGTGTCAATTGACGTTCAGCCGCCTTACCATCTTGGAAAATAGAGACAGTATCTTTATTTTCAGAAGAGTTAATTAACTTCAAAACAGGAACATCAGCGCTACCATCCTCAAGGATAGTGACATTATTCAGACGAAGCTGTTGGCGAACGGAACGGGCCAGTGGCCCATATGGGTCACTGCTTGTTAATTGCAGCTTTTTGAGTTCAGGTGGCACCTGGGTGGTACCGCGCAGATGAAAACCGCAGCCAGCGGTGACCAGCACCGCTAACCCCAGCAACAACGCTAAAATACGATGTCGCACATTGCCTCCTTTATCAGCCGACGACCAGATTCAGCAGTTTGCCTGGTACATAAATGACTTTGCGAATAGTGACGCCTTCAAGATATTTCGTCACACCATACTCTTTTGCTGCCATATCATGAACATATTCTTTAGTCGCCTCAGCTGGCACAGTAATACGACCACGCACTTTACCGTTAACTTGAATGACGACTAACTTGGTATCGTCAACCATTGCTTGTTCATCAGCTTGTGGCCAATCAGCCGTATCAATATCACCTTCACCTCCCAGAGCTTGCCACATAATAAAGCAAGCATGGGGAGTTATTGGTGACAACATACGGACAACTGCCAGCAGAGCCTCTTGCATCAGAGCGCGATCCTGTTCAGTTTCCTGTGGTGCGCGGGCCAGTTTATTCATCAATTCCATTACGGCAGCGATAGCAGTATTGAATGCCTGGCGGCGACCGACATCATCTGTGACTTTAGCAATGGTTTTGTGCAGATCTCGGAATAGATCTTTTTGTTCCATTGTCAGGTTTGTGATGTCTAGCGGTTGAGTTGCCCCTTTGCTGCTATGTTCATAAACTAGGCGCCATACACGTTTCAGGAAGCGATTTGCCCCTTCAACACTGGATTCTTGCCATTCTAGCGTCAGCTCTGGTGGAGCCGCGAACATCATAAACAGGCGAACGGTATCAGCCCCATATTTTTCTACCATCAATTGTGGGTCAATACCGTTGTTTTTGGATTTAGACATTTTGCTCATGCCGGTATAAACCAGTTCATGGCCTTCTTTATCCGTCGCTTTAATGATTCGGGTTTTATCATCACGCTCAACAATAGTATCAGCTGGGGAAACCCAGATTTTTTCACCATCTTTGCCGATGTAATAAAAAGCATCGGCTAGAACCATGCCTTGACATAACAGGCGCTTAGCAGGTTCATTGGAATTGACCAGGCCAGCATCACGCATCAGTTTATGGAAGAAACGGAAATACATCAGATGCATGATAGCATGTTCGATACCACCGATGTATTGGTCAACTGGCAGCCAATAGTTAGCTGCTGCTGGATTGAGCAGGCCCTTGTCATAATCTGGACAGCTGTAGCGAGCGTAGTACCAGGAAGACTCCATAAAAGTATCGAAGGTATCTGTTTCACGTAGTGCTGGTTGGCCGTTAATAGTGGTTTTCGCCCACTCAGGATCAGCTTTAATTGGGCTGGTGATGCCGTCCATTTTGACATCTTCTGGCAGAATAACTGGCAGTTGAGCTGCTGGAACCGGAACAACTGTGCCATCTTCCAGCGTTGCCATTGGAATAGGAGCGCCCCAATAACGTTGACGAGAAACTCCCCAGTCACGCAGACGATAGTTGACTTTACGCTTACCTACGCCCATTTCCACCAGTTTATCAGCAATAGCATTGAAACCATCTTCGTGATTCAGACCGCTAAATTCACCGGAATTAAACAGGATATTCTTATCTGTTACAGGCGCTTCATGGACGTTTGGTTCATTGCCTTCGCTATCCAGAATAACGGCTTTTATTGGCAGGTTATATTTTGTCGCAAATTCCCAGTCGCGTTGATCGTGACCAGGCACTGCCATGACAGCACCGGTGCCGTATTCCATCAGGACGAAGTTTGCAACCCAGATTGCCACTTTTTCTTTGGTCAATGGATGAATAGCAAACATACCGGTTGCCATGCCTTTCTTCTCCATTGTTGCCATATCTGCTTCTGCAACTTTGGTATTACGGCACTCATCAATGAAAGCAACCAGTTCGGGGTTATTTTCTGCTGCTTGTTTTGCCAGAGGATGACCTGCGGCAACCGCAACATAAGTGGCACCCAGGAACGTATCAGGACGAGTGGTATAAACGGTCAGCTTCTCCTGACTATCAGCCACATCAAAAGTGATTTCTACCCCTTCAGAACGACCAATCCAGTTGCGCTGCATGGTTTTGACTTGTTCAGGCCACTCTTCCAGCGTATCCAGATCATTTAACAACTCTTCGGCATAATCAGTGATCTTGATAAACCATTGCGGAATTTCTTTACGTTCAACTTTGCTATCACAACGCCAGCAGCAGCCATCGACCACTTGTTCATTAGCCAGAACAGTCAGATCGTGGGGACACCAGTTAACTGCGGAGGTTTTTTTATAAACCAAGCCCTTTTCATACAATTTGGTGAAGAACCACTGTTCCCAACGGTAATATTCCGGGGTACAGGTTGTGACTTCACGATCCCAGTCGTAACCGAAGCCCAGTGTTTTCAATTGACCTTTCATATATTCAATGTTGGCGTAGGTCCACGGAGCAGGTGCGGTATTGTTTTTGACCGCAGCACCTTCCGCAGGCAGGCCAAACGCATCCCAACCGATAGGTTGCAGGACGTTTTTACCAAGCATACGTTGATAGCGGGAGATAACATCGCCAATAGTGTAGTTACGTACATGGCCCATGTGTAGTCGACCAGAAGGGTAAGGTAGCATGGACAGGCAGTAATATTTTTCTTTGCTGTTGTCTTCTGTCACTTTGAAAGTTTGCTTCTCTTGCCAGTGAAGCTGAACTTGCGGCTCTATATCTTCTGGACGGTATTGTTCTTGCATGGCACCGATGATCCTATGGTGAGTAAAAAGCTACGTTTGTAGCAATCATTTAGTTGGTAAAATATGAGGTCGGCATAGCATATCTGATTTGATATATAAGAAACAGAGGTTATGAGGGAAAATCCGATGGCGACGGGAGCCACCACCGGGGATGAAATGAGGTTAGTGAAGAATTTTAGCTAGAAATTCTTTGGCGCGATCTGATTTTGGATTCGCAAAGAAATCTTCTTTTTTGCTATCTTCAACAATTCTGCCTTCATCCATAAAGATAACTCGGTTGGCTACTTTACGAGCGAAGCCCATTTCGTGAGTAACAACCATCATGGTCATCCCTTCATTTGCCAGTTTAACCATGACATCGAGCACTTCATTGATCATTTCAGGATCGAGTGCGGAGGTAGGTTCGTCAAATAGCATAGCAATTGGGTCCATACAAAGAGCACGGGCGATTGCTACACGTTGTTGTTGACCACCGGAAAGTTGAGACGGGAATTTATCCGCTTGGCTGGCAAGCCCAACGCGTTCAAGTAATTTCAACCCCTTTTCTTCCGCCGCTTTTTTATTGCGATTAAGCACTTTAATCTGCGCTAGAGTTAAATTCTCAATGATGGATAAATGGGGGAAAAGCTCAAAATGTTGGAACACCATGCCGACTTTAGAGCGTAGTTGTGCCAGATTGGTGTTTTTATCATTAACTTTAATGTCATTAACCAGAATTTCACCCTGTTGGATGGATTCCAGGCCATTGACCGTTTTTATCAGGGTGGATTTGCCTGAGCCAGATGGGCCACAGACCACAACGACTTCACCTTTTTTAACTTCAGTTGAGCAGTCGGAGAGAACCTGAAATTGGTCATACCACTTGGATACATTTTTCAGGGAGATCATCAAACAGTCCTTTTCTTCAAATAGTTAACCAGCATAGATGCGGCAATACTAATAATAAAATAAACCAAACCAGCAAATAGGATCATTTCGACCTGAGTGCCATCACGCTCACCGATATTTGCCGCAGTACGGAAAAAGTCCGCTAGACTGAGCACATACACCAATGAGGTGTCTTGAAACAGTACGATACCCTGAGTCAGTAACAGCGGGGTCATCGCACGGAATGCCTGAGGCAGGATAACCAGCCTCATACTTTGCATTGGTGTCATACCCAATGCCAGTGCTGCCGAAGATTGCCCGCGGGAGATACTCTGAATTCCCGCCCGGATAATTTCTGAATAATAAGCAGCTTCGAAAAAGGCAAACGCTACCACAGCTGAAATTAAACGAATATCAGTCTTTGGAGAAATCCCCAGAACGTTTTGCACCAGGCTAGGCACAATCAAATAGAACCATAACAGTACCATAACCAATGGTACAGAACGGAACAGATTGACATATAAAGTGGCAAACCAGCTCAATATTTTTACCGAAGAGAGGCGCATAACAGCCAGTACAGTTCCCCAGAGAATACCGACAACAACAGCAATAATCGTGATTTTTGCGGTAATGACTAAGCCTTGTAGCAGAAATGGGATACTGGGGATAATCGAACTCCAGTCAAACTCGTACATTTATTGACCTCCAATATTACCCGGTAAACGCACTTTTTTCTCAAGCAAGTGCATGGCAAGCATAATCACCAGATTGATTCCGATATAAGCTAGTGTAATCGCCGTAAATGTTTCATAAGCATGTGCTGAGTAATCAAGTAACTTACCTGCTTGTGCTGCCATATCTACCAGACCAATAGTGGAGGCAATGGCGGAGTTTTTCACCAGATTCATTATTTCTGATGTCATGGGTGGAATAATCACTCGATAGGCATTGGGTAATAGGACATAGCGATAGGTTTGTGGCAGAGTTAGCCCCATTGCCAGCCCTGCCGCTTTTTGACCGCGTGGTAGTGATTGTATGGCGGCACGAACCTGCTCACACATCCGAGCAGCAGTGAAAAGACCTAAACAGACAGTGGATGAGATAAAAAATTGGATATTAGGGTCCAGTTCAGTTTTAAACCACAGACTGATTTTTTCTGGTAGTAGTTCAGGTACAACCAGATACCAGATAAAAAATTGAACTATCAATGGTACGTTACGAAAGAGCTCAACATAACAGGTACCTATTCCAGATAATATTTTATTGGGAACAGTGCGTAAGATGCCGAACAGTGAGCCGACAATGAAAGCGATAATCCAGGCGCAGATAGACAAGGCAATCGTCACCTGAAATCCAGCTATCAACCAGCCTAGATAAGTCGTATTGCCGAAAGGGGCAGCTTGCAAAAAGATGCCCCAATTCCAATCGATTGACATAATAATACTCCCTGTTAGGGTGTAGCTTGATCCCCTGAAAACGATTGATTGGCTGAGAAAAAAAAGCGAGGTAGGGAACGGCTACCTCGCACCCTGTGATGCCAATCAAATAGTCATTTTTCTAATTATATTTCTAGTCAAGTGCCTTATCATTTGGCGATTTAAATAGTGCTTTCATTTCATCAGACAAAGAGAAATTCAAGTTCAAGTTCTTGGGTGGAATGGGGTGTTTGAACCAGCGCTCAAATGATTTCTCTGCCTCTCCGGAGGTTTGCGCTTGAACAATGGTCTCATCGATCAGCTTCTTGAATTGAAGATCGTCTTTGCGTGATATGCAACCATAGGCTTCTCTAGATTGAGGTGTACCAACAATTTCCCATTGATCAGGTTTTTTCGCTTTAGCGCGTTCACCTGCTAGTAGTGCATCATCTACCATAAAGGCGATTGCACGGCCAGATTCCAGAGTACGGAATGAGTCACCATGATCTTTTGCACTGATGATGCGCATTTTCATGTTTTTCTCATCGTTGAGTTTATTCAGCAATATTTCAGAAGTCGTACCTGCTGAGACAACGACATTTTTACCTGCCAAATCTGGGAAATCTTTTATACCGGAACCTTTTTTAGTCAGCAAACGCGTCGTAATAATAAAGATGCTGTTAGAGAAAGTGACTTGTTTCTGACGTTCAAGGTTATTGGAAGTGGAACCGCATTCGAAATCATAAGTTCCATTTTGTAGCAATGGGATGCGATTTTGCGAAGTCACGGGTATCAATTTTACTTGCAGATTTGGCATGTCCAGTTTTTTCTTCACTGCTTCAACAATCAGATTAGAATAATCCTGAGAGTAGCCGACGACTTTTTGATGGTTATCGTAGTAAGCAAAAGGTACGGAGGATTCACGATGTCCCACAATGATCACACCATCATCTTTAACCTTTTTCAGTGTTCCCGTTAATTCTTCGGCTTGAGCAGCCCCCGCGATGCCAAGTAACATCATGGTTAATACTAGGTTACGCATACGCATATATAACTCCTTTAATGTGGCTATCGTTTGCGATGTTGTGTTTGCAAAAGACTCTCTGGGATTTGTTTTTTATCGAGGATCATTTGCTGTTATATGTACATATAGTGTTAAAAAATAGTACAAAAGGGTTAGATAATGAAAATGAATTGTTTCTATTTCGGGAGCTGTCTCGCACTATAAATGAACAATGTTGTTTATCTTGCACAATAAAGATACGTGATTATCATTTTTTTGGTGCATGTTCCCATTTTTTATTAGTGAAACAGCTATTTTCCTTTTCATTCATAGATATAGCAGCAATTAGCGTGCCAAAATAATAAAGAAGGGTAAAATTAATACCAATAAGTTGTTTAAGTAGGTTATTTGTATAACATAGAGTGATATCAGTTATTGAGAGTTGGCATAGTTGATTATTAACCATGCCAAATTATTTTAGGATGGGTCAACGATTGAATTGGGCAAGGTATATTTCATACTAATCGCCAGACGATTCCATAGGTTGATAAGGCCGATTAATAATGTTAAATCGACAATCTCAAGGGAGCATTTTTGCTCCCTTTTGGCTATATGGATATTTGGATTAAGATTTACGGCGGTTATACGTTAAGGCAAACAGGGCAAACAATACGGTAATTATCCATACCGGCCAGTTACCCCAGCGTGCATAGGGTGTTATCCCGGTTGCAGGTGTCACTTTAGCTACCAAAACATTACGGGTAAATTGTGGAAGTGCTGCTTGCACTTTTCCGTCCGGGCGGATAACGGCTGTAATGCCGTTATTGGTACCACGTAGTAACGGGCGTCCTAATTCAAGGGAACGCATGCGCGCCATTTGGAAATGCTGCCAAGGGCCGATTGAACCACCAAACCAAGCATCATTGGAAACAGTGAGTAAGAATTCGGTATCCGGCTTGAAATTCGCACGAACTTGTTCACCCAGTGTGATTTCATAACAAATAGCAGCCGTCAGGTTATATCCTGCAACAGAAAGCTGCGGTTGAATGTAGTTGCCACGGCTGAATGAAGACATGGGTAAGTTGAAGAATGGCGCCAGAGGCCGGAGTAGGGATTCCAGCGGGACAAATTCACCGAATGGTACCAGATGATATTTATCGTAGCGAATAGCTGCTGGATATTGATAAGGTCTTTTATCGCCGAGGACAATCACGCTATTATAGATTTTATCACTGTCGCCAACGGCTCTTTCATCGACAATACCGGTAATAAGGCTGGTATGTTGATTACGTAATAGCTCATCCAATTTTGTTAGAAAGTGGCGTTGATAACTTTCCAATGAAGGAATAGCGGATTCCGGCCAGATGATTATCGGTATTTTACCGATGTATGGCAGGCTGTTGCCCATGTAAATGTCTATAGTTTCGCTGAGCATTTTAGGGTCCCATTTCAGGGACTGTGGAATATTTCCTTGAACTAGCGCTACATCAACGGTTTTTTCAGGTTGTAGGCTGTACCATTGATAATGACGCATAGGCAATGGTAACAGTAGAATGACGATAGCGATAATACCCGCGACAATTTTCCGGTGTACCACAGCCAGAACGAATAACCCACTGATAGCCATTAGCAGGAAAGTGATTGCTTCAACACCGAAAATTGGCGCGATAGCCTTCATCGGACCATCTAATTGACTGTAACCGAATTGTAGCCAGGGGAAACCGGTTAGAATCCAGCCTCGCAGGAATTCTGTGAGTTGCCATAATACAGGTGCTGCTACAGCCAGCCTCAACCCGTTCGTTTTTGCGAAGAAACGATTGAGTAAGCCAGCGAATAAAGCAGGATAGAGCGAGAGATAGGCGGCAAGTAATATGACCAGCAGAATATTGACTGCTGTTGGCATGCCACCGAAATTAGCAATACTGACATACACCCAGTTTGTACCACTGCCGAACAGACCGAACCCCCAACAAAAAGCAATAAATGCCGCTTGTCGGGGTGTTCTGTTTAAAGTCAGAAGTTGTAGTCCAAACAGGGAGATAATCGCGGCGGGCCAGAAGTCAAAAGGCGAAAAAGCCAGTGTTCCACTGGCTCCAAAAAACAGTGCCAGTAAGGCGCGCAGCCGCTGGCAATTTAATAATGAAGCTTTGTTCATTCAGATTTTATTCTTCTTCAAGATTAGGTATTGGCGCATCGTCCGGTATCGTAACATAAACCTGAATAATCCTTCGGCTGTCGGCCATAGCAACTTTAAAGAGATAGCCGTTGATATCAACGGACTCTCCTCTGGCGGGTAAATGACCGAATGCCTGCATAACCAGACCGCCAATAGTATCCACTTCTTCATCACTGAATTGGGTGCTAAAGGCTTCATTAAAGTCTTCAATCTGAGTCAGCGCTCGTACCGTATAGGTATGACGGCTCAAAGCACGAATATCGACATCTTCTTCTTCATCGTATTCGTCTTCAATTTCACCGACGATCAGTTCAAGAATATCTTCGATAGTGACTAGGCCCGATACACCACCAAACTCATCAATGACGATTGCCATATGATAACGTTGAGAACGGAATTCTTTCAGCATGCGGTCAACCCGTTTACTTTCAGGTACAACGACAGCCTGACGCAGAACCTTATCTATGCTGAATGGTGGGGCATCGGTGCGCATAAATGGCAATAGATCTTTTGCCATTAAAATCCCTTCAATATGATCTTTATCTTCACTGATCACAGGGAAACGAGAGTGAGCCGAATCGATAATTACATCCAGACATTCGTCCAGGGTTTGATTACGTTTTAAGGTAACGATTTGAGAACGGGGGATCATGATATCCCGGACACGCTGATCGGAAATATCCATTACCCCTTCGAGCATATCGCGGGTATCAGGATCAATCAGATCGTTTTGTTCAGAGTCACGGATCAATTCCACCAGTTCATCACGGCTTTTTGGCTCACCATGGAAAAGCTGGTTAAGAAGAAGAGTGAAAAACCCTTTCTTAGGGCCAGGGTTGTCGTTATTTGAAGGATGGTCGTCGCTCATGGAGTTTTAATGAAAATTTCCCATTAAATAAGTTATTGTTGGTATTTTTTAGCATAAAAATGGTACGAATGGTTACTCTTTTTCTGCAAGATAGGGGTCAGTATAACCTAACTTTTGCATAATTTCTGTTTCCAAAGATTCCATTTCTTCAGCTTCATCATCTTCGATATGGTCATAACCCAGCAGATGTAGACAGCCGTGGACAACCATATGCGCCCAATGTTCTTCTATTGTTTTTTGTTGCTCCTCCGCTTCTTTTTCAACGACTTGACGACAAATAATTAAATCGCCAAGCAGGGGTAAATCAACCTCTGGTGGTGCCTCAAATGGGAAAGATAACACATTTGTTGGCTTATCTTTACCACGGTAGGTCAGATTTAAATCGTGGCTTTCTGCCTTATCAACAATGCGGATAGTGACTTCGCTTTCAGATTGAAATTGAGGTAAAACCCCGTCCAGCCACCGCTGGAACAGGGTTTCTTCAGGAAGACCTTGTGAATGCTCACAGGCAATTTGTAAATCAAGTATTACTGAACTCATTGTGCTTCCTGCTTGCGTTGTTCACTGAGTGCCTGTTTGCGTTTTTGCTCGGTTGCTTCCCACTCTTCATAGGCAATGACAACTTTGGCAACCACCGGATGGCGGACAACATCATCACTGTGGAAAAAGTTGAAACTCAGCTCGCCGACGCCTGATAGAACTTCAATGGCATGGCGTAGGCCGGATTTTTGCCCACGAGGCAGGTCAATCTGCGTAACGTCACCGGTAACAACCGCTTTGGAGTTGAAGCCGATACGGGTCAGGAACATCTTCATCTGTTCGATGGTTGTATTCTGGCTCTCATCCAGAATAATAAAAGCGTCGTTCAGGGTTCGTCCTCGCATATAAGCTAATGGAGCAACTTCAATAACGTTACGTTCGATCAGCTTCTCAACTTTTTCAAAGCCGAGCATTTCAAACAAAGCGTCGTAGAGTGGGCGCAAGTACGGATCCACTTTTTGGCTCAGGTCACCCGGTAGGAAACCCAATTTTTCGCCTGCTTCGACGGCCGGACGGGTTAGCAGGATACGGCGAATCTCTTGTCGTTCCAGTGCATCAACCGCAGCTGCAACGGCCAGGTAAGTTTTTCCTGTGCCTGCGGGGCCAATCCCGAACGTAATATCGTGGCTAAGAATATTGGCAATATACTGTGCCTGATTGGGCGTACGTGGTTTCACCATGCCGCGTTTGGTGCGAATATTAACGGATTTACCGTATTCGGGTATGCTCTCGGCAGTTTGCTCCAGAACCCGGCTCTCGGTAATTGCCAGATGAATCTGTTCTGGCTTGATATCTGGGATCACACCACGGACAGGGGAAGTTTCCGCATATAAATGCCGTAGGATATTGGTGGCTGCGCTAACGTACAGCGGTTTGCCCATCAGTTTAAAACGGTTATCACGACGGTTAATTTCAATACCTAGCCGACGTTCAAGCTGTTTCAAATTGTCGTCAAACGGACCACACAGGCTCATTAGGCGCTGATTGTCGGCGGGTTCGAGGAAAATTTCCTGAGTTGCTATTTGTGAATGAATTTGTTGAATCACTGATTATCTCTATATTTATGGCTGATAAGTGCCGACCCCGATTTCATCTTCTTTACGGGTACGGGCTATAACGGACTCAGGTGATTCGTGTGTACGAAGATCCATTTGATCTTCGGTACGGATAACTTTACCGCGTAGTGAGTTGGCGTAGACATCAACAATTTCAACATCAACGAATTTGCCAATCATATCAGGCTGGCCTTCAAAGTTGACAACCCGATTGTTTTCGGTACGGCCAGAAAGTTCCATCACATTCTTACGGGAAGTTCCTTCAACCAGAATACGTTGTACACTGCCCAACATAGCACGGCTGTAGCTCATAGCTTGTTGGTTGATACGTTGTTGTAACAGGTAAAGTCGCTGTTTCTTCTCTTCTTCGCTGACGTCATCAGGCAGATCGGCTGCCGGCGTTCCCGGACGAGCAGAATAGATGAAGCTGTAGCTCATATCGAAATTGACATCAGCGATCAGTTTCATGGTTTTCTCGAAGTCATCTTGGGTTTCACCTGGGAATCCGATAATGAAGTCAGAGCTTATCAAGATATCAGGACGTGCTTTACGCAGTTTGCGGATAATGCTTTTATACTCAAGGGCTGTGTGGGCACGTTTCATCAACGTTAGAATACGGTCCGAGCCACTTTGCACCGGTAGATGTAGGAAGCTAACCAATTCCGGTGTATCTTCGTAAACAGCGATAATATCGTCTGTAAACTCAATTGGGTGGCTAGTCGTAAAGCGAATACGGTCAATACCATCTATAGCCGCTACCAAACGAATTAACTCAGCGAAAGAGCAGATATCACCATCATAAGTGGCACCACGATAAGCATTCACGTTTTGACCGAGAAGGTTGACTTCACGTACGCCTTGAGCGGCAAGTTGAGCGATTTCAAACAGAATATCATCACATGGGCGGCTAACTTCTTCTCCGCGAGTATAAGGTACGACACAGAAAGTACAGTATTTGTTGCAGCCTTCCATAATAGAAACGAATGCAGACGGACCTTCAGCACGCGGCTCAGGTAGACGGTCAAATTTCTCGATTTCCGGGAAGCTGATATCAACAACCGGGCTGCGGGTGCCTTTCACCTGGTTGATCATTTCAGGTAAACGGTGCAATGTTTGCGGCCCGAAAATGATATCCACACATTGAGCGCGCTGACGGATGAAATCTCCTTCCTGAGAGGCTACACAGCCACCGACTCCAATGATGATATCAGGATTAGTATCTTTTAGGTTTTTCCAGCGGCCTAATTGATGGAAAACCTTTTCCTGTGCTTTTTCGCGGATTGAACAGGTATTCAATAGCAAAATGTCTGCTTCTTCGGCGACATCGGTTAACTGATAACCGTGAGTACTTTCCAGCAGGTCGGCCATTTTAGATGAATCATATTCATTCATCTGACAGCCCCAAGTTTTAATATACAGTTTTTTTATCGTCGACATTTTCTTGTGCATCCGAGCTTTCTACCGCGCTGAAAAGTGTTATTACACGGCAAAAGCAATTGTGTATTAGGCATAAAGTTGTCGGATATTGTAGTCATTTGCAGGAGCAGTGACCAGACTGTTAAACAGGATATTCTCTACCGGAGAATTAAAAATTCGGTACACTGTACTAATCAATGGGTTAATAGCATGGCTGATATGAATAATTCACAACAGATTTTTGATGTAGTGGTGGTCGGTGCTGGCATGATCGGCGCTGCAACAGCATTGGGGTTGGCACAGGAAGGTTGGAAAGTCGCTTTATTGGATCATCAACCACCACAATCTTATGATACACAGAGTCAGCCAGATGTACGCGTATCAGCAATCAGTTGTGCTTCTGTCGATTTGTTCAAACAACTTGGCGCATGGGATGCGGTATTACAGATGCGCAGTGCGCCGTATCGTAGATTAGAGACCTGGGAACAGAATGATTCTAATTTGGTGTTTGATGCACAAAGTTTAGGGCTGCCTGAGTTGGGCTATATGGTTGAAAACCGTATCTTGCAACTGGCTCTGTGGCAGCAGTTTGAAAAATATCCCAATTTGACTTTGCTATGCCCGGCAGTATTGCAATCAATGCAGTGGCAGAAAGTAGGGTGGTTAGTGACTCTGGTTGATGGAATGAAAATGGCTGCACGTTTGATTGTTGGGGCTGATGGTGCTCGTTCTCAGGTTCGGCAAATGGCAGGAATTGGCAGTCGTGGTTGGCAGTACAGACAGTCTTGTATGTTGATCACGGTAAAAACAGAACAGCCACAGCAGGATATGACTTGGCAGCAGTTTTTTCCTTCTGGCCCGAGAGCGTTTCTTCCACTGTTTGATCAATGGGCTTCGCTGGTGTGGTATGACAAACCGGCACGTATACGACAATTACAGACAATGTCAATGGCTCAACTTGAACAGGAGATTTTCCAGGCATTTCCTGTACGGTTAGGTAAAGTGACTCCCGTTGCCGCTGGTTCATTTCCTTTGACTCGTCATCATGCTAACCGTTATGTGCGTGAAGGATTAGTATTGTTGGGGGATGCAGCTCATACCATTAATCCACTGGCCGGGCAAGGAGTAAATCTTGGTTATCGGGATGTGAATACTCTGCTTGATGTTTTGGTGAAAGCGAGAGAATTAACAGAACAGTGGGATTCATTGGAAGTATTGAAGCGTTATCAGCGCCGTAGAATGCCGGATAACCTAATGATGCAAGCTGGAATGGATCTATTTTACACCGTGTTCAGTAATGAATTACCAGGGCTGAAAGTTGCTCGTAATCTGGCGCTGATGGCAGCTCAACGGGCTAGCGTAATAAAAAAAGCGGTGCTTAAGTATGCGTTGGGATTGTAGCGTATATACCCGTCATCTTTCAAGTTGCCTCTTTGTTGGCTGCACTCGCTCACCCCGGTCACATAGTTACCTATGCTCCCGGGGATTCACTCCCTTGCCGTCGCGATGCATCTTGAAATCCATAGGGTATAGAACTGGGAGTGAAGATTACAAGCACGTCGTAAGTTTATATTATGGCGTGGACGGTTTGCTTTTTTATATGCAGCAATTAACAAGCAAGCAAGAAAAGATAGGGGGCTGGAAAGCAAAAAAACCACCTCTTGGCGGCCTTCTACATCAAAATATATTCTACCTGTATATTCTTTTTCTATTCTTTCTGTATATTTTTTCAACACGTCGCTTCATGTAACACATTGATAAATATGGCTGGGGTACCAGGATTCGAACCTGGGAATGCCGGAATCAGAATCCGGTGCCTTACCGCTTGGCGATACCCCAATAAATGGTGGCTACGACGGGAATCGAACCTGTGACCCCAGCATTATGAGTGCTGTGCTCTAACCAGCTGAGCTACGTAGCCTTTTTTGATGTGAGAAAATTTATTAAAAAACACCAGTGAACGACATCCAGTCAATGGCTGGGGTACCAGGATTCGAACCTGGGTATGCCAGGATCAAAACCTGGTGCCTTACCGCTTGGCGATACCCCAACTGAAAGTGGTCACTGTGCAACATGTTGTCAGAATTGTGCTATCAGAATTATGGCTGGGGTACCAGGATTCGAACCTGGGTATGCCAGGATCAAAACCTGGTGCCTTACCGCTTGGCGATACCCCATCTGAGTAACGACAACTCGATGAATGAATGGTGCGGGAGGCGAGACTTGAACTCGCACACCTTGCGGCGCCAGAACCTAAATCTGGTGCGTCTACCAATTTCGCCACTCCCGCAAAAGATGGTGGCTACGACGGGAATCGAACCTGTGACCCCAGCATTATGAGTGCTGTGCTCTAACCAGCTGAGCTACGTAGCCATCTTTTTTGCATTACCTTCATCGGCGTTGCGGGGCGCATTATGCGTATATCAGCTAAATGCGTCAACTGCTTTTTTCTCGAAATCTGTTTAAAGTCGCTTGTTTGTTTGGCATATAAGCATTTTGATGGCAAAATCAACAAAAAATAACATTACCCTTCGAGTAAGTGTTGTAACAGAACGCCATTAAGCATAGCACGTTTAGTCAGAGCGAAGGCGCCAATAGCAGAACAGTGGACTAATTCAGAAATAACGATCGGCAGATCTTGACGAAATTCTTTCAGGACCTGAGAGTTGATACAACTTTGAATAGCGGGTAAGAGTACTTTCTGAGCTTCAGTAATTTCTCCCGCCAGAACAACTTTCTGTGGATTAAATAAATTAATCGCGATAGAGATAGTTTTGCCGAGGTAATGGCCGACACTTTTTATTACTTCAGATGCTAATGGATCATTTTGATTAGCGGCTTGGCAGATAGCTCTGATATTGCAGTTATTCAATGTTAGCTGGCTTGGAAAACCTTGCTTTAATTGATGTTGAACTCGCGCTTCTATCGCTGAGTTAGCGGCGATAGTTTCCAGGCAGCCAAAATTGCCACAGTGACAGCGTTCACCGAGTGGATCAATTTGAATATGACCAATTTCACCTAAGTTTCCTCTATTATTGAGAAGTATCTGGCTATTGATAATCACCCCGGCACCGGTACCCCGATGGATACGTACCAGTATTGAGTCTTCACAATCACGGGTGGCGCCGAAATAGTGTTCAGCCAATGCCAAGCTGCGGATATCATGACCAACAAAACAGCTAATGTTGAAATGTTTTTTCAGGTTATCGACCAGAGTCCAGTTGGTTACTTTGATATGAGGCATATAACGGACGATGCCGGTATCTGGGTCAACTAATCCGGGCAGGATAACTGAAATGGCGATCAGTTCGCAGATTCTGTGTTGATTTTGCTGGATAAAATTTTCTATTGCGTTGATGAGCTGGTTTTCAACTTTTTGCTGAGTCGCTTCAGGCAGTGGATAATGTTCTTCAACCAATGCCTTGCCACTCATATCATAAAGAGCAAGAGTAGCATCATGGCGGCCAAGGCGGACACCAACAGTATGGAAGTGGCGATTTTCTGTAACGATGGAAATGGCGCGGCGGCCTCCGGTAGAGGCTTGTTGATCGACTTCTTTAATCAAGCCGCGTTCAAGTAACTGACGAGTAATTTTAGTCACACTAGCTGGCGCAAGTTGACTTTGTTCAGCAATTTGAATGCGAGAGATTGGCCCTTGTTGATCAATCAGCCGATATACCACGGCTCCGTTAAGTTGCTTTACAAGGTCAATATTACCAATTTGTTTTTGTGTGTTGTTATAACTCATCAGCTATTTAGTCCGTCAAAGTTCAGTTTCTTTTCCGTTAACGATGGTCTTGCGAATTTCAAAGTCGTGACTGAAAACAATGAGGTTAGCGATTTTCCCGGTTTCAACAGTGCCAAGATATTTATCAACACCAATTGCGCGGGCAGGGTAAAGAGTTGCCATCCTCAGTGCTTCATCCAGTGCAATACCAACATGTTCAACGCTATTTTTAACGGCATCTATCATAGTGAGAGAGGAGCCACTTAGAACGCCGTTTTGGTCAACACATAATCCGTTGCGATAGTATATGACCTTACCTGCAAAGGTGAAATGTTCCATTTTACTGATGGCAGGATCAAGTCCTGCTGGGACCGTCGCATCCGTTACCAAAATTAATTTATCATTTTTCAAACGTTTAGTATTACGAATATTTGGCCATGAAACGTGCAAACCATCAGCGATGATTCCAGCATAGATTTCAGGTGTATCAAAGATAGCGCCAATCAAGCCGGGTTGGCGTCCCGAAATAGCAGGCATGGCATTATAAAGGTGGGTTGAGATAGTAATTCCGTTTTGGAATCCCTGTCGGGCCTCTTCATAACTGGCATTTGAATGACCGGCAGAAACAACAATACCGGCTTCTACCAACTGCTGAATATATTTTTGCTCAACCATTTCCGGTGCGAGGGTCAACTTAGTGATGACATCAGCGTTATCGCACAGGAAATTTATCATTTCAGATGTAGGCTTACGGATAAGCTCTGGATTATGAGTGCCTTTCTTTGCTGGATTGAGATAAGGTCCTTCCAGATGCAAACCTAAGGCCTGATGCTGATTATGTTTAAGATAGGTGCGCATTACCTCAACAGAGGCTATCATCAATTCGTCTGTGCTGGTAATCAGAGTTGGCAAATAGCTGGTGCAGCCAGAGCGTTCATTGGTTCTTTGCATGATATCCAGTGTTTTTTCTGAAATGTTTTCCAACTGATCGTTGAACTGAACACCACCACAACCATTAACTTGCAAATCAATAAAGCCGGGGCAAAGTATTGCACCATTCATATCGCGTGTGACAATATCTTTTGGTAAATTTTGTATTGAGCAAACACTGTTGATTAAGTCGTCTGCAATTATAACGGCATGCTCATCTAGTCTGTTGTGACCGGTATATATAATGCAGTTGGTTAAAGCATACATCTTAGCCTCCTATGGGATCGGGAGATGATGATTGAAGATAATGACGGTAATCAGCCTGAGAGAGGCATCAGGCTGCGTAGATTCTTATTTTTTGCTGGCGAATTCGTTGATAATATCTGCTTCCAGTTGATGGAAGTATTTGACTGTTTTTACCTTCAATTCCATTGTTGCCGGTTCGTCACAGACAATGATGGATTTAGGATGCATTTGCAGACAGCTTATTGTCCACATATGGTTAACATTGCCTTCAATTGCCGCCTGAATGGCTTGGGCCTTATTTAGACCCGTTGCAAGGATCATAATTTCTTCTGCATCCATTAACGTGCCTACACCTACGGTCAGGGCATATTTAGGCACCTGATTAATATCATTATCGAAGAAGCGGGAGTTAGCCGTGCGGGTTTCTACGGTAAGTGTTTTAATGCGTGTACGGGAAGTCAGGGATGATGCGGGTTCATTGAAAGCAATATGACCGTCATTACCGACTCCCCCCATAAATAGATGAATCTGACCGTAAGATTTAATTTTGTCTTCATAACGTTGACATTCTGTTTCGACATCAGAAGCATTACCATTGAGCAGGTTGATATTTTCCTTTGGAATATCAATATGATCAAGGAAATTTTGGTGCATAAAATGGTGATAGCTTTGTGGATGATTTTCGGCGATACCGACATATTCATCCATATTGAATGTCACGACATGTCTAAAGCTGACTTTCCCTGCTTTATGCAGAGCAATTAATTCGTTATAAGTTGCCAGTGGTGTACTGCCGGTTGGCAACCCCAAAATAAAAGGGTGCTCGGCGGTGGGGTTAAATGCATTGATTTTGCTAACGATATAGTGTGCGGACCATTTACCAACGTCACTTGCATTCGTTAGGGGGATCAGCCTCATAATTGCCTCTTAAAACAAGAAATTATAGCAGTTGGATAAATTAGTTGATTAACTAATCTTTTTATCGCGTGAATATTAAATCATTTTTATAAGCAGAGATATGCTGTACTTCAAAGATATTTTTCATCTTAAAATAAGATGCGAAAAATAGCCAGAAAATTAATAGGATAAATGATGGATTTTACTGTTTTTGTCACTTATTAAGTCATCTTATTTTTGCAAGAAAAATAAAAGGGAACGAGAGATGAGTTCCCTTTTAAGTTCGAGGTGTTTTTAACTACGATCTTTTATTTGGTGACCTTTTGTCTGGTCTATCTGAGGGTAGCTGAGTACGTATCTGCCCGGCAATATTTTCTGCCTGGGGTCCCAATACCACTTGAACACTCTGTTTACCTATTTTCAGGACGCCTTTTGCACCTAATTGTTTTAACCGGTGTTCATCCAATTGTGTGTTGTCTTCAACGGTCAAGCGAAGACGGGTAATACAGGCATCTACGGTATGAATATTTTGTGCACCACCAAGAGCGGTAATGTAATGTTGAATTGTTTCGTTGTCTTGGGAGGCGGAAGTCGCTTGGGTTGTTTCTCCAATTTCGCGGCCTGGTGTACGTAAGTTGAAAATACGAATCATGAGGGTGAAGCAAACAAAATACAGCACAAAGAACAAGGCGATTAATGGGATTAACAACCACGGCTTGGTTGCCAGACCCCAGCTCAATACAAGGTCAATTAATCCGGCAGAGAATCCAAAGCCATGCAGAATACCCAATGAATTGACGATAATCATGCTAACACCAGCCAATATTGCATGTAGAACATATAAAGCTGGAGCCAAGAATAGGAATGAGAATTCTATTGGTTCAGTTATACCGGTTAAGAATGTTGTCAAAGCGACGGATAATAGCATCCCGCCGATCTGAGGACGACGTTCCTTTGGTGCTGCAAGATACATTGCCAGCGCAGCACCGGGCAAACCGCCCATAAAGATGGGATAAGCCCAGGCCATATAGATTCCGGCATGTGGATCACCGGCGAAGAAACGGTTCAAGTCGCCGCGGCTCATATCGGTGGCTATTTGGGTAATGGTAGAGCCATCAATACCTGGAACTGCTGCGCCGACGGTCAGAGAACGGACAACATCCGGAGCCAGGCAGATATTATGTACAGAACTGGCTAAGTCATAAGTAATTTTCAGACAGTCACCCAGACTAAACCAGAAAACAGAATGCAGGATATAGTGCAAACCAAATGGAATGAGAGAGCGGTTAAGCACACCATAAGTAAACCATCCGGCCATGCCGCTCTTTGATACTAAAAGGCTGAAAGTATCAATACCGTGCTGGACATATGGCCATACATAGCCACATATCCATGCAATGAACAGACAAATAATGCCGGTCATGATAGGGACTAATCGCTTACCGGCGAAGAAAGCAAGAAACTCTGGCAGACGTGTATTTGAAAAACGGTTATAACAATGACCGGCAACAATACCTGCGATAATACCTGCGAAAAAAGACATATTGATAGTCGAGTCTATGACTGACGTGGCTTTAGTGAGTACTAAAAAACCGACGACACCTGCCAGCGCGGCAGCGCCAGCATTATCTTTTGCTAAGCCTATTGCGATACCTAATGCAAATAACAGAGGGAGGTTTTCAAAGATACCACCGCCAGCGCTGGCGATGAAAGGAATATTAAATACGTCGGGTTGACCGAAACGTAGCAAAAGCGCCGCTATGGGAAGCGTGGCAATGGGAAGCATTAATGCTTTTCCCAATCGCTGCAAGTAATTGAATATACCCATAATGCTTACCTTAGTTGTAGGAAGTTTTATTGAAAAAATAGCTCGCTATTAACAACAGCAATACAACTTATTTTTAGTCGAAAAATAATAAAAAGCTACACATAAGTGAGTAATTGTGATCACTGTAGCGATATTGTTTAAAATTGCATAAATTGAGTCATCTGTAGTAAACGGGTTCAAATTTTTAACTGAATTAACTTAATGATTTAATTACGGGAAGATGTTGCCAGGAATTTTGTAAATGGGCGTTTGTATGTGCCCATTGATTTGGTGAATAGTTGAAGTGTTATGATAGACACTCAGAAACGGGGTTTTTGTTTGCCATATAACTTATTGAAACTTCTTCCCAAGCTTTGCCCATACTATCTTCAAAACATGCTTTTGAAATTAAAGAGCTTATATATTGTAACTGCTGATTAATAGTGAATAGGTTTTTTTCGTATATTGAAATCCATAGGATATAGTGCCAATTATTTATTCTTTAAAATTGGATGATTGTTATTCAGTAATATCTGTTATGATTGAATGAAATATAGGTTAAAAACTGTTTCACTGGTTATTTCATTATCATAACTTATTCAATCCTCCTTTGTTTTCACGGATAATTATACCCTATGGATTTCAAGATGCATCGCGGCGGCAAGGGAGCGAATCCCCGGGAGCATAGATAACTATGTGACCGGGGTGAGTGAGTGCAGCCAACAAAGAGGCAACTTGAAAGATGACGGGTATATAATAAAGCGAGCTGTATTGTTGACATGTGCTACTGTTGAGTGTCTTTTCGCTCCAATTTTGTACTGAATCGCCATTTTACACGAACAAACGGTTGTTTCTCGGCACTGCTTGTTGGATTATATGCGGTTACGTGACGCGTTTTTGGCATTATTGAGGTATAAAACAATGAGTGAGGCAGACGCCCGCCCGACAAACTTTATTCGTCAGATAATTGACGAAGATTTGGCAACTGGTAAACATACATCGGTACATACTCGTTTCCCGCCTGAACCCAATGGTTATCTGCATATTGGTCATGCAAAATCTATCTGTTTGAACTTCGGTGTTGCAAAGGACTATCAGGGGCAGTGTAATCTGCGTTTTGATGATACCAACCCAGTTAAGGAAGATGTTGAATACGTCGATTCTATTAAAAATGATGTTCAGTGGTTAGGTTTTGAGTGGAGTGGCGATATTCGCTACTCTTCTAATTATTTCGATACGCTGTATCAGTATGCTATTGAATTGATCAACAAAGGTCTGGCTTATGTTGATGAATTGAGCCCGGAAGAGATCCGTGAATATCGTGGCACGTTAAAAGAACCGGGTAAAAATAGCCCATATCGTGACCGCAATATTGAAGAAAACTTGGTGTTGTTCGAAAAAATGCGTGCCGGTGAATTTGACGAAGGTAAAGCTTGTCTGCGTGCTAAAATTGATATGGCATCCCCTTTTATTGTGATGCGTGATCCGGTTTTGTACCGGATTAAATTTGCAGAACATCATCAGTGTGGTAACAAATGGTGCATCTACCCAATGTACGATTTTACTCACTGTATTTCTGATGCGCTTGAAGGTATTACACATTCGCTGTGTACGCTGGAGTTTCAGGATAACCGCCGCCTGTACGACTGGGTGCTGGAAAACATCACCATTGATTGTCGTCCACGCCAATATGAATTCTCGCGCTTGAACCTTGAATATACGGTTATGTCTAAGCGTAAGCTGAATCTGCTGGTGGCAGATAAGATTGTTGAAGGTTGGGATGACCCCCGCATGCCAACGATCTCAGGCTTGCGTCGTCGTGGTTATACTGCCGCGTCTATTCGTGAATTCTGTCGTCGTATTGGTGTCACCAAGCAGGATAATAATGTGGAAATGGCAGCATTGGAATCTTGTATCCGTGATGATCTGAACGAAAATGCTCCTCGCGCAATGGCTGTTCTTGATCCGGTTAGATTAGTGATCGAAAACATGCCAGAAGGGGAGCAGATTTTGAGTATGCCTAATCATCCGAACAAACCGGAGATGGGTAGCCGTGAAGTGCCATTTAGTCGTGAGATCTATATTGACCGAGCAGATTTTCGTGAAGAAGCGAACCGTCAATATAAGCGTCTGGTATTGGGTAAAGAAGTTCGTCTGCGTAACGCTTATATCATTAAAGCGGAGCGCGTTGAGAAAGATGCTGATGATAATATCACGACAATCTATTGCAGCTACGATGATCAAACGTTGAATAAAGATCCAGCGGATGGTAGGAAAGTGAAAGGTGTCATTCATTGGGTCAGTGCGGTTCATGCGGTTGCTGCTGAATTCCGTCTGTATGATCGTCTGTTCTGCGTACCGAATCCCGGTGCGGAGGATGATTTTCTGGCGACAATTAATCCAGAGTCACTGGTGATCCGTCAGGGCTTTGTTGAGCCAAGTTTAGCTGATGCTAAATCAGAACAAACTTATCAGTTTGAGCGTGAAGGTTATTTCTGTGCTGATAGTTGTCATTCCAGTGCAGAAAATTTGGTATTTAACCGTACCGTTGGCCTGCGTGATACCTGGGCAAAAATTTCTCAGGATTAATTGAGATAATGAACTGTACCTCACAAGTTGGACACTTAATCCAGCATTGAGGTGCAGTTTTTTATGGCTAAATTTGTCATTACTAGAGAAGATTGAGTCATGGATAAATGAGGTGTCAGAATTACAGAATAAAGTTAAGAGATTAATTATGTCATTTATATTTAATTACCTAATATAATCAATTTGTTGATAAATATTTTATTTCTCTTTTGGGAATAAATTATCTGCCATGAAATCGACAAAAGCTCTGACTTTAGGTAATACCCAACGGTTAGATGGCCAGAGAACACGGAAGGTGCTTGAAGTACCCGCCCACTTATCCAAGATTGTTAACAATGTACCGTTAGCTAATGCTTGTTTAACGGTAAAATCAGGCAAACAGGCTATGCCGTGGCCTTGAATCGCCATGTGTAGCAGTGTTTCGACATGATTGCTGGTTATCTTTGCTTGAAGATGTATGTCTATTTCGGATCTTCCTAAGCACAGCGGCCATTTCTCTAAAAGGCCGGTAGTGGGAAAACGATGTATCAAGCAGGCGTGGTGTAGTAACTCTCCGGGGTGTGATGGCTTACCATGTTGAGCAAAGTAGCTTGGAGCACCAACATAGACGAAATGGCTGGACCCTATACGTTTATTCATCAGTCGTGAATCGTTGAGTTCTCCAGTGCGAACCACGGCGTCGAAGCCTTCATCGATAACATCAACTAATCGATCACTAAAATCCAGCTCCAGTTCTATCTGTGGGTAACAAGTCGCAAAAGCAGATAATACGGGTAACATCAGGTTACTGAGCAATGGCAAACTCACTCGCAGGCGGCCTTGAGGGGCAGAGATAGAGCTTAATAGCTCATTTTCCGCAGTGGAAATCTCGTCCAAGATGCGTTTGCAGCGCTCAAGGAACAGTGTGCCTTCAGCCGTCAAACTGACACTACGAGTGCTGCGCTGGAGCAGACGTACACCTAATTTTTCTTCTAATCGGGATATGCTTTTGCTAACGGACGAAGGAGAGAGTCCGAGTTGCCTGGCTGCGGTTGCGAAGCTACGAGCTTCGGCGACATGAATGAAGATTATGAATCCACTCAAATTATTCACTTGGGCCTCCTGGGTTTTTTTAGGTTGCGATTGGTGACAAGAAAGTCACTTCAGAAGTGATTGTAGGTCTATTTATCCACTATTAGCGAATCTGTAGTATGAAATAGAATTTATCTTGCTTTAGCTGCTATATAGCGGAAAGCCACACAGATTCAAGGCTGAAAATTCAAATGGCCATGAAAACCAAAATAGACATAGGATCGAGTGTAAATAAAATTTCACTTGTCCTGACTGCTTGTCTTATTGCTGCGTTTATCCCTTTGAATACAGTACATAATGGAAGCACAGTAGAATTGAGTTGGGTCATTAACTTACCTACGGCTTTACAGATCAATCTCTGTTAATAGATTGATAGGGTTGCATAAACATAGAACTAATATTTTTGGCTTGAGAAGCTTGTATATACCCAATGGATTTCAAGATGCATCGCGACGGCAAGGGAGCGAATCCCCGGGAGCATAGATAACCATGTGACTGGGGTGAGTGAGTGCAGCCAACAAAGAGGCAATTTGAAAGATGACGGGTATATCATCTATTCCATCGGTTGAATGTTACTAAAAGGGTTTATTATGGAACTCACTATCAATACTCAAAACGAGCTTAAAGAAGAAACCGGTTACTTTTTATCTCCACTATGGGAAGACGTTTTCTCTAAGGTGTTATTGGAGGAACTCAATTCGAATGTATTTTTGGTCGCTTGCCGCTCTGGTCAGGCGGACCAGAATTTATTAAGAAAGTTTATGATCCAGCACCATTACTATTCACAATATTTCACCCGTTATTTGTGTTCATTGATGGGAGGTTTAGCAGATCAAAAAGATTTTATTCTGCTTTCTCATAATCTGTTGGAAGAGCTAACAGGAACCGATGCAGCAAAGATATCTCATGCAGAGTTATATAAAAAAGCGATGGCGGCTATTAACGCTGTTCCTAAAAGTGACCCGATTCTTAACAGTACTCAACAACTGATTGATGCCATGTTTCGCCACTGCCGCAGTGATGATTCTCTAAGAGGGCTTGCGGCACTGTGTTTAGGTGCTGAAGCGATCGTACCTTTGGTTTATGGCCCAATTTTAGATGCCTTGCAATTAATAAAGGCACCTAATGATGCATTACATTTCTTTAGAATCCATGTTGAAGAGGATGAAGATCATGCGATTGCGATGAGAAAAATTATTGATCGAATGATTGAAGAGAAACCTTACCGAAGGGGGGATGTTATTGCGGTTGGTGAAGAAATGGTGCGTTTTCGCATTGGGATGCTTAATGAACTATATCAAAACAATATCAGGATAAACATAGACGTAACGATGCTTTTATCCGAGTGTGATTGAGATACTTTGTGTGCATAATGACATGTACAGTAAAGGTACTTGATATAGTTTCTGGTGATGAAATATCTGCATAAAGTGTTGGTGGGTATATTTTTGGCAAAATAAGCAATACCAATGATCGTAATCATATATAATGGAATAATTATTGGATTGAACTCGTATGATGTCAAAAATAAAAAAACGAAATTAGTAATTATTGATTCTATTGAATGGAAAGTTAAATTTAGATGTAAATATTGTTGGACAATAAATTATTCAGCTAATATTGGAAAAGGTCGAGAATAAATACTATATTAGAGAATATGTCGTTGTTGTGAATAGTTTCGGTCAAATTTCCTCGATGGCAATAGGTAAAGTTTTGAAACTTAAGTAAGTGATATTTCTCCTAAAATTCTCGATAAATATGAAAGAAATAAAGAATTTCCTGATAGGATTTTAAAAATTGCTAATTATATACCCTATGGATTTCAAGATGCATCGCGGCGGCAAGGGAGTGAATCCCCGGGAGCATAGATAACGATGTGACCGGGGTGAGCGAGTGCAGCCAACAAAGAGGCAACTTGAAAGATGACGGGTATACATCCAGTAATTAGAGTTGATTATGGAGAAGGTAAAATATTGTGAATGGAGGTTTTTATGAAAATACTGTTATCGCAGCTATAAAAAGATTAATTCTTGCTGAATCTCCCGATGTCTCTGAGTTTGAACGCATGGAGTGGTTCTTTAACATTCACAAAGATGTGTTCCCACCAACTTACTTTCAGTCCACCGGTATTTTTACTAAGAATTTAGGATACCTCTTTTTTGGAATTAAGCTACGGCGTAAGAGTTATTGTTTTTATGACAGCATGAGAGAGGAATTATCAGATTATTGTTTATTATATTAAGGAAACGATAAAGAATACCTTGTTTAGTATAGTGTGATATAAGGTAAATGAACTCGTTTCTGTTAAATATGGCGATTTATTTTAAATATTAAAAAATAGTGAAAAATTTGATGTTGTTTTTTTTGAACTTTAATTTTTTATTTATTCTTGAAAGTGACTCTTTTAAAAGGGAAACTTATCATGTGTTTGACGAAACACAATATATAATATATAAGCGTTTCCTTAAAGAAATGAGAAAGTATCACAATTACTCAGGAAAAAGAGTTGTGGAGCTTAACCGCCAGGGAAATGAAACGGTGTTTAGTGAATGATGCATAGAGCATGGCTATAACTATTTTGTTTTATATGAGGAGAGAGGAAAAGGAAATAATTCGCAGATATATAAATTTTTTAATTAACATATTTGGTATGAAATATTTATTGTTATTAATCATTATTAAGGAGAGTATATTTTGACTTCGGAAAATATTTCTGTATTACCAGTTGCTATCGTTGGTGGTGGACCCGTTGGTCTAATGTTGGCTTTATTCCTGGATTTATATGGTGTTCGTTCCGTTATCTTTAATTTGGAGGAAGAGACCCGATGGCAACCTAAAGGCAGTACCCATAGTGCCCGTATTATGGAGCATTTTCGTCGTGTAGGTATATCTCAGCCTATTCGGTCATTAGGTGTGCCAAAAGAGTTCCCTTTGGACGTATCATATTTTACTAAGTTTAATGGATGGGAGCTTGCACGGATTACGTTACCGTCGGAAATGGAGAAAATGTCTATGTGCGAAAATGCGGCTTCGACAAATTCCGTTCCAGAACCAATAATACGTGCAAATCAAATGTATGTTGAAAGGTTTCTACTACAACATGCAAAGAGTCGTCCAAATATCATAATAAGATATGGCTGGCGCGTTAAAGATTTTATCCAATATAAAGATGAAGTAAAACTTTATGCGGAGCATATTGATGGAAAGTATGCTGATGAAGTCTGGCAAGCAGCATATATGGTTGGGTGTGATGGCGGACAGAGCTTTGTTCGATCTAAACTTGGTATAGTTTACGAAGGAACCGTTGAAGCTAAGGCAGGTTTTCTAACGGGTGGAATGGTTTCCAGTTATATCCGTGTTCCCGGAATTCACCAGGGATTATTACGAGACAAAAAATCCTGGATGTATAATATTGTCTCACCTAGGGAAAATATGTTATTTATCTGCCTGGACGGTGAAGATGATTTTTTATTTGTGACCCAGAGTAAGGATGGGAAAGTTATCGATGATTTGGAAGTCGTTCGCATAGCTCAGGCAGGAATAGGTTCAGATATTGAGGTATTAGTCCTTGGCAATACGATATGGAAAGGCGGTGTTGCTCTCGTTGCTGATAAATATTCTGAGGGTAGGGTATATTTAGCAGGAGATTCTATTCACTTATTTGCTCCCACCGGTGGTTTTGGCATGCATACGGGGATCGACGATGCTAGCAATTTAGCTTGGAAAATTGTTGCGTCTATAAATGGTTGGGCAGGTAATGCGTTAATGGATTCTTATGAAAGCGAGCGTCGTCCAATTGCATGGAGAAATACTGCCGTTGCTCGTTCTTATACCCAGCAGACAGCATCACTATATGTGCCTGCAAATTTGGAAGATGCGGATTATGCGGGTGAGCTGGCGCGTGAAAAGATTAATACTGAGCTAAGTCATTTTCGCTGTCAATTTACTTCTATCGGAGTGGAACTTGGTGCCCGATATGATAGTTCTCCTCATATTATTAATAGCGATCCCGTACCGGATGATGATTGGCTTAATTATAAACCAAGTAGTGTACCCGGAGGGAGATTGCCGCACTTATGGCTCACACCTATTCCTGGCACCAGGGTATCTCTGTTCGATATTTTAGGCACTGGATTTAGCTTGCTTCGGGTAGGATCGCATTTTCCCGATATATCTGAATTATTAGCTCAGGCACATCAACGTAAAATTCCGGTCAAGATTATTGATCTTCCCGGCCATGATGCTTGGCAATTATATCAAACTAGGCTCCTTTTAGTGCGTCCTGACCAATATATTGCCTGGAGAGGTGATAGGGTTCCTAGCAACATAGGTTCAATATTGGATAAAATTGTCGGTAGGTAAGTAAAGGGATGATTTTCTGGGATGAAGATATTAACGCTAATGAAATAGGGATCACAATATGATGGTTAAGGCGGATGTTTTTATGGCAGGTAACAGCCCTTTTGGTAATATCTATACCCTATGGATTTCAAGATGCATCGCGACGGCAAGGGAACGAATCCCCGGGAGCATAGATAACTATGTGACCGGGGTGAGTGAGTGCAGCCAACAAAGAGGCAACTTGAAGGATAACGGGTATAGAACGATAATATAGTTCAACCACCACTGTTATTACGCAGAATGATGCAGTTAATATTATAAAAAAACTTATCGGTAATTTTGATGGCACTTCTTGTGCGTTTGTTAGAAATTACGGACATATGACATGGTATTGTTAAGATAATTAGAGAAGATAGGCAGAAATGATAACTAAGATAAAATATGTTGAGTATTATTTCAAGATGGTTAAAAAATACAAATTTTACAATAAACTACAATATTAGAGGTAATTATAGTGAAAAAAACGTTTTTCTCATCTGGAGACTTTGGTAAAGTTCCCGGAGAGTTAATTGAAGATAAGCCTACTCAATTGATTCATGAAAATGTATTGAACTCTGAAGTGAGTCAAGATTTGAATTTCTCAAATGAAAGGCGCCATAAAGTGGCTATGGTTAATTTACCCAGTAAAGTTCTCAGTATGACTCTGGGAGGGTTACAACCTGGACAATCGACCCGTAAACACAGACATAGTTATGAAACCATAATATATATCGTTAATGGGGAGGGGTATTCACTCATTGGTGAACAACATATTTCATGGAAAGCCGGTGATGCGATCTATATTCCTGTATGGGCATGGCATCAACATGTTAATAGTGGTGCTATTGATGAAGTATTCTATATTGCATGTGAGAATGCGCCAATGTTGCAAAACTTAGGTCTTGCTGTTCGTGAAGAGCTTTGAATTTAAGTAAGTGTAGGTTTTATAGATTTGTATTTAAAAACAGATAATGATTTCACCGGGATAGAGGTTATTAGCAGTATCCCGGTGGTTTATATATATTAATTGCATCTCAATGATTGAATTTTTTATTCAGTTAAACTCTGATCATTTAATGATTCTCTATAATAGAAAAACAAATCACAATTGGTAGTTTATTTTTTTAAATATTATCATTGGTAAATAATTTTATATCTATTTTAGTTGGAAAGCATTTGTATTAGTCAATCTATTTTCCAGTATGTTTTTTATATTGTTAATCTTTCGTTTTTGTATTATTTTACATTTTTATATCAATGAGGTATATAACTTTTATCTCGTTCCTTTTTAATGTGTTCTCTGTCATGTTTTACAAAAAAATCCTTTTTTCACTATTGATAATTTGTGGTGCGAAAAATAATCTTTATAGATGTCGATTAGATGATTTTAATTTTATTTCTTAATGTAATGTTTTTTATTTTATAAATCGATTTACATTTTTGGCAGTAATTTTATGGTTATATATGGCGTAAAGATTGGTATTTTTTTCCAAAACGAGAAAGCGATTAAATTCAACGTCATCATGCCGTTTATTGTCTTCTCATGGCTCATTGTTGCTGTTCTTAGTGCTTCTGGGCAGCGGCTTACCTTACATAACGTTTGTGTTTGAAAGAGGTAATAATGAAGAAATTTAAATTGCATACATTAGCAGCACTGACTGCAACAGTTGGACTTATGGGTTCTGTGTATGCTTCCCAAACAGCGCAGCAAGTGGTTGATGCACTGAGTCAATTAAAAGTTAATTATAAGGTCATTGATAATCAGGCGGGAGATCACGGTGTTAACTGCGCAGTGTTGGGGGCTGACTGGGCTAAATGTAATCGAGTGGATATTACTTTAACCAATGGTAATCAGGCGATTGACTCTGTTGACTGGGCGATTTATTTCCATAGTATTCGCCAAGTCCTGAGCGTAGATAATGAACAGTTCAAAGTCACGCGTATCACGGGCGATTTACATAGACTGGAGCCGACCGAAAAATTCACCGGTATTAAAGCTAATGAGCAGGTAAAACTGCCGTTTATTGGAGAATACTGGCAGATTTACAGCACTGATTTTCTACCTCGCTGGTATGCAACGTCGGGTGATGCGAAACCTAAAGTGCTTGTTAGTACAGATACAGAAGATCTAAGTCAATTCTTATCTGCTTTCACCGGTGATCAATGGAAACGCACACAGACAGATAACAATATTTTGATGACACCTGAAAATCGTTATATGAAGAATTTGCAGGTCAAAAAGGTTGGATCAAAAAAGTTGCGTGGGCAAATTATCCCGACACCAAAAGAGGTTCAGATTTTTACCGGGGATGCTGATTTATCTGGCGGGGTAAGACTGGAATTAGGTGGTTTAAATGACGAGGCAGTTATTCTTGTCAGAAAACGTTTTACTGATCAAGGAATTAAATTAGAGAATAGTGGCTATCTCGTTGCGACCCAGATTGTCTCTTCAGATTTTACTGGTGATTTGCAGGTTAAAGGAGCTTACCGTCTAAATATTACCCAACATGGGGCACAAATTGTTGCTTTTGACCAATCAGGAGTGTTTTACGGTCTTCAATCTCTGTTGTCATTAATTCCTGTTGATGGCGATAGGAAGATTGCTACTTTGACGGCAAAAGATGCGCCCCGCTTTGAGTATCGTGGGGTTCTCCTTGATGTAGGGCGTAATTTCCACAGTAAACAGGCTGTTCTGCGTTTGCTCGACCAAATGGCAAGTTACAAGCTGAATAAATTCCATATTCATCTGTCTGATGATGAAGGTTGGCGTTTGGAAATTCCTGGATTACCTGAGTTGACGGAAGTTGGCAGCCAGCGGTGTCATGATTTAAGTGAAACTAAATGTTTGTTACCACAACTGGGTTCAGGCCCCGATAACAACATGGGTAGCGGATATTTCAGCCGTCAAGATTACATTGATATTTTGAAATATGCCAAAGCCCGTTATATCGACGTTATTCCTGAAATTGATATGCCAGCCCATGCTCGTGCCGCTGTTGTTTCTATGGAAGCCCGCTATAAGAAATTAATCGCTCAGGGAAATGTGAAAGGGGCGAATGAATATCGTTTGCTGGACCCAACAGATACCACCAGAGCAACATCTGTTCAGCTCTATGATCGTCGCAGTTATTTGAACCCGTGTATGGATTCTTCAAAACGGTTTGTTGAGAAAGTCATTGGTGAAATTGCCGCTATGCATAAAGCAGCAGGCTCACCATTGGAGACTTGGCATTTCGGGGGAGATGAAGCGAAGAATATCCGTTTGGGAGACGGATTCCAGGATAAAAATGGTCCTATCGTACCGGGTAAGGGCATTATTGATAAAAATGCGGAAGATAAACCATGGGCTAAGTCTCAGATTTGTCAGAAGTTGATAGAACAGGGGGTTGTGAAAGACATTGATCATCTTGCCAGCGACTTCGCAATTGAAGTGAGCAAAATTGTGAATGCTAATGGCATCGAAAGGATGCAGGCGTGGCAGGATGGTTTTAAACATGTTGGCAGCGCTAAAGATTTTGCCACCAAACGCGTTGGGGTGAATTTCTGGGACGCTCTCTACGATGGCGGCTTTGATTCAGTCAATGATTGGGCGAATAAGGGCTATGAAGTGGTGATATCTAGCCCAGATTATATTTATCTGGATATGCCATATGAAGTTCATCCACAGGAGCGCGGCTATTATTGGGCGGCTCGTTTTAACGATGAAGCTAAGATCTTTAGCTTTGCACCCAATAACATACCTCAAAATGCTGAAACTTCCGTTGACCGTGATGGTAATGCATTCCGTGCGAAAAGTGATAAACCGTGGCCGGGCGCTTATGGGCTTTCAGGTCAAGGATGGAGTGAAACGGTTCGGACTGATGAACAGATGGAATATATGATTTATCCG
Organism: Photorhabdus sp. RM96S; assembly: GCF_042879335.1. NCBI lineage: Bacteria > Pseudomonadati > Pseudomonadota > Gammaproteobacteria > Enterobacterales > Morganellaceae > Photorhabdus > Photorhabdus sp. RM96S. The sequence continues at coordinate 221,131 of NZ_JBHFKT010000001.1, forward strand.
CGCTTGTTACCGCTGGCGGAACGGGCATGGCACCGGGCCGGTTGGGAGCTGGATTATGTTCCGGGCCAGGTATATCAGCGCGGAGAAACGTATAAAGTCGATATAGATGCGCTTAATCGTGACTGGACCCGGTTCGCTAACCTGATAGGGCAACGTGAGCTTAGTAAACTGGATAAAGCCGGCATTGCTTACCGTTTACCGGTTCCGGGGGCTAAGGTAAAACGGGGTATCTTGCGGGCTAATGTTGCTCTGCCTGGGTTGGTAATCCAGTATTCGACGGATGGCGGTCGTCACTGGGAAGTTTATAATAACCATAAACGTCCAAGAGTGAGGGGTGATGTGTTGATCCGTTCTGTCAGCCCGGATGGTAAACGTTATAGTCGAATTGATAACGTAAAGGCATGATAATGTTGTAGCAAGAGGGGAACCCTGATGGGTTCCTCTCTCCTCTCTAGGTAGATAAAAAATTAGTGGTTCAGGCGTGAATTATTTCTCGTCATGTGCGCTACTATCTTCGCGGCAATTACCGGCAGAGCAGTGACCATATAAATAAAGACTGTGGTTTGAAAGCTTAATCCCATAACGGTCAGCAATGTTCTTCTGGCGTTTTTCGATATATTTGTCACTGAATTCAATGACTTTACCACAGTCCAGGCAGATTAAATGGTCGTGGTGGTGTTGTTGAGTGAGTTCAAAAACCGATTTGCCACCCTCAAAGTTATGGCGGGTGACAATACCGGCATCATCAAACTGATTCAACACGCGGTAGACAGTAGCAAGTCCAATCTCTTCACCGTTATCAATCAGTTTCTTGTAGAGATCTTCCGCACTGACATGGTGGTATTCAGGCTCCTGTAACACTTCCAATATTTTCAGACGAGGAAGTGTAACTTTAAGTCCAGCATCTTTTAATGCCTTATTGTTGTCGGTCATGCGGATTCAGTCCTGTTACTCAGTAAAGTGAACTTAGTGATACTTCAAAAAGTACCAGTTAGTTATCAGATTATGATTATAGGCATGGCTAATGAAAATGAAAACCACGTTAACCTTAACTTTCATTACACATTTTGCCAGAATAATCGTTTATAAAACGCAGGAATAACCTTACTATTTATCATGCTTAGGCTGTTTTTTGCCATTCTTCGTAATAAAAAGCGGATTTAAGCAGTGTTCTGACAAAAGTAATAGCCTTTGAATGCGATCCCACAGGGCGAGTGAAGCGAGTCACTTCTCAACCTACCGTGGGTTCACTATTGATAAGAAATGGCCTGCACCAATTACGCTTACTGGGATAGGCCGCTATCCTGCAAGAATTTCTGACAAACTCAGCTCTTCGTAGATCTGTTTAGTCCAGGCATTAACACGCTCTTCTGTTAATTCTGGTTGGCGGTCTTCATCAATAGCAAGCCCAATAAAATGGCTATCATCAGCCAGACCTTTTGATTCTTCGAAGTGATAGCCCTCGGTTGACCAATGACCAACAATAATGGCGCCGCGGGGTTCAATAATGTCACGGATAGTTCCCATAGCATCGCAGAAATATTCCGCGTAATCTTCCTGATCACCACAACCAAAAAGGGCGACCAACTTCCCTTCAAAATCGATCTCTTCCAGAGTAGGAAAGAAATCATCCCAGTCACACTGTGCTTCACCGTAGTACCAGGTCGGGATGCCGAGCAGCAGAATATCGAACTGTTCGATATCTTCTTTGCTGCTCTTGGCAATATCATGAACTTCTGCAATGTCGGAACCCAGAATTTTTTGGATCTTTTTGGCAATATTTTCTGTGTTGCCGGTATCGCTGCCAAAAAATATACCTATAATTGCCATAGGATAATATAACCTCTTGTTTTATTTGTGTATTTCTGTATGAGATATACGTATAAAATGTTAAAAATCAGTAGAAAAGGTTCTGATTGTATTAATAAAAAAACAAAATCCTATTCTGACTAAACAGTCAGGACAATTCTGTCAAATTTGTGTGATTTCGTGCCTTCAATGCTATCAAGTCGTGATGTTACTTTCTGCTAACTGGGCCAGCAAAATTTGCTCGATGAGTTCACTGCGGCTGATGTTGCGTTGCTGTGCAAGAAAGTTAAGCGCATCTACTGCATCAGCATTTATTTTCAGCTCCACACGACGCAGACCGCGCACCTTATCACGGCGAAGTTGGTTACGCTTGTTGACTCTGAGTTGTTCATCCCTGGAAAGTGGGTTGGTTTTTGGGCGCCCCGGTCTGCGTTCATTTGCGAACAAATCCAGAGTGGTGCGATCCATTTGTTCTTTTGCCATAAATTCAATTAGTAAAGGGCGTATACCATAAAATATAGCACGCCATGATACCCCAGCTTCTAGTGTATCGCTACTGCCTGACAAAGATAAAAACGGCGTCATTGCTTATCTGTAAAGGATTGTGGTTGAGTTTCCGTTTTAGCGGTGTTGGTATTTTCTACGGTACTCTATTGGTGTTAACCCATTAAGTTTCTTGAATAACTCTCTGAAATAGCGAGTATCTTCATAGCCAACTTCATGGCTGATTTCTTCTATGGTCTTATTCGATTTTTCTAACCGGCATTTCGCCAGAGATAGTCGAATCTGTTGGATATATTGAATAGGTGTCTGGCCGGTTGCAGTCTTAAAGCGCCGCTTCATCTGTCTTTCACACAGATGAATTTTATCGGCCAAATTGCCAACTGATAATCTGTCTGATGGGGCAGAATGCATCCAGTCTTGTAGTTTGTGGATTAATGTATCTGAATGTTGGCGATAGGGTACAAAACTTGCGAGAGTATGAGAGGGGAGACCTTCCATATTATGACCAAATATGAACTGACTACAGGTTTCCCTCGTATTTTGACCATATATCTGTTCAATAATATGCATCATGACATCGTTGTATTCATAGGTGCCAGAAGTACAAAAAATATTGTTATCGCTGGTGACTTTTATTTCTGAATGTAACTGTACTTGCGGAAACATGTCCTTGAATAATTTGGTAAATAGCCAGTGTGTGGTGGCTTTGCGGTTATTGAGTAAATTAGCTTTAGCCAGTATAAAAGAACCTGTACAAACGGAGACGATAGGAACATTTTTTTCTCCCATCATCTGGAGCCAATCTAAGGTTTCTTGAGTACAAAGATCGAAATCGCAATAAGGGGCCCCAATTGAACCCACCAGGACAATATCTGTTTGTTTTATTTCTCCTATGAGTTTATTAGGTTTTAGCCGAATACCCCCCATCCCGACAGCATCCTGATTATCCTGTGTGACAATATTGATTTCTGGCTCCGGCGCTCCGGCTAAACGAGCAGCAGTGGTTAAAATTTCTATTGGGCCAGTAATAGAAGTCAGAGATCCTCCTGAAAATACTAACACGCTTAAAGAAACTGGATTCCTGTCCATAAGAATTCTCCAACTTAAAAATTAAGATGTATCAAGATATTTCATTGCCTAACATCTTAATAACTTATTGTAACAATTTAAATAAGTTAATTACATTGAATTATTTTTTTTGAACAAATAAGTAAAATAAAAAATAATTTCAGCCAAAACTTATTCCGTCTTTGTTTAGAGTTGGCTGAATTGTCATTTAATTTTCGCCAACTTGTTGATGCCACAGATGCGCGTATAAGCCGCCTTGCTGGAGCAATTGGTCATGCGAGCCAAATTCGATAATTTGTCCCTGATCTAACACACAGATTTTATCCGCGTGGCGAATTGTATTGAGCCTATGAGCAATGCTGATCACTGTTCTGTTACGGCATATTTCGTCCATATTTGCCATGATTGCCGCTTCGGATTCATAGTCCAATGCTGAGGTGGCTTCATCAAGGATCAGAATAGTTGGGTTGACCAGGAGCGCTCTTGCTAATGCGATTCTCTGTCTTTGACCACCTGAAAGATTGACTCCTTTTTCCCCAACTGGATGCGCAAAACCGTGAGGGAAGGATTGAATAAATTCAATGGCCCCCGCTAACTCAGCGGCACGATAGACTTCTGCATCTGTTGCGTTGGGCTTACACAGCCGAATGTTATCGGTGATACTGCCAGAAAACAGGATACTTTCCTGGAGCACAACACTCATATTGCGGCGTAAAGAGACGGGATCAGCAATAGCCAAATCCATGCCATCAATCAAAACTTGTCCATGTTGAGGTATGTACAACCTTTGTAGCAAACGGGTGAGAGTACTTTTACCTGAACCGGACGGTCCAGTTATACCAATAAATTGACCCGATTTTATCAATAATGACAGGTTCGCCAGAACTTCTGGCGTGTCGTCATGGTAGCGGAAGCGAATATTTTTGAATTCAATTTGGCCTTCCAGCTCAGGTACAGAAGCTAATCCCTGTTTACTGTTTTCCATTGGCTCATCGAGAATATCCCCCACACGTTTCAAGGCGATTAACGTATGCTGAAAATCCTGCCAAACCTGTGCGAGCCGGAGGATAGGTTGCGTGACATGTCCGGCCAGCATATTGAAGGCGATAAGTTGCCCCGGAGTCAGTTCACCGCGTAAGACTTCTGTCACCCCCCACCATAGGAGGATCGCGGCGGTAAATTTCTGGACAAAATCGATTCCCTGTCCTGCGATTAAACCGCTTTTCTGTGCCGCGAAGCTTTTAGTCAACTGTTGGCTGAGAATACGTTGCCACTGATGTAAGAAACGGTTTTCAGTCGCGGTGGTTTTGATGGTTTCAATCCCAGTGACGGCTTCAGTCAGAAAGCTTGTTGCATTTGCATCGGTTTCATATTCTGCTTCTACTTTGCGGCGAATAACCGGCCCGGCGATTACCCAGAATACGAAGTAAACAAAAAGTGAGCCAATAACAATCCAGGTTAGTATCCAGGCGTAATAAAACATGATGCCAATAAACATGATGACGAAAATTAAATCCAGCAACAGCATCAGGGTAGAACCTGTCAGAAACTGGCGGATTTGAGACATCTCTCTGACTCTGGCAATGATCTGCCCTGTTTGCCGTTGCTTAAAATATTGCAGCGGCAATCCTGCCAGATGACGATACAGTCGGCCGGAGAGCTCAGAATTTATCTGGCTTGCCATGTGCCCAAACACGGTGTTGCGCATAAAGCTATACAAGGGTTCGGCAAGGGCGATAGCTAGCATGGCTATACCTAATACATGCAGGCTAGATAAACTTCGTCCTACTAATACCTTATCGATGATGTTTTCAAATAAGATCGGACTGGTCAGGGCAAATAACTGGAGAACTATGGCAAACAACAACAGATCTCTTATCTGATTTTTCTGCCGGAAAATGGAGGGATAAAACCAGCTCAAGCCGAATTTGACATGCTTTTTAGTTAATTCCTGATCTGCGATTAAAAGAATCTTATATACATTCTCTTTATTACCCGTAGATGTAGATAAGGAAAGCGATTGCGTTTGTTCAGTCACAGGATCGAGAATGGTAACATTGTCATTCTCGATTTTAATGAGTACCCACCATTGTTGTTCCAGCTCAATCAATGCCGGTAAGGGTAATGTTGGCCCTGTGTTGACAGTTAATTGCTCAATTTTACTGTGTAGCCCAATAGTGTTGGCGGCTTCACGCAGCTGTAAATCACTCAGATATAAGGAGTCAAAACCCAGGCTGTGCTGAAGTTGATCAACAGTAGCTGACTTATGAAATTGTTTCCCCACATAGACGATGCAATTTAGCGCCTGATTATGAGTGTAGTTACTGGAATCAGTGGCAGAAGAAGGTAATAGGTTCACGATTATTTCTCCCTCAATGCTTCGGATTGATACTCTCTGATAGGGCTCAAGAGATAATCGATAACGCGGCGTTGGTCGGTTTTGATTTCAGCGACGATTGACATACCTGGGGTAATTTCAACCTGGGTATCGTCTATGGCAATGCTATTACTTTTAAGGCTCACTTGAGCGGGAAAGACCAATCCTAACCGTTCATCGGTGGTTGAATCTCTGGATATACTCAGCAGTTCGCCGTCAATCGTGCCGTAACGTGTATAAGGGAAAGCATCTACCTTAACGGTGACTAGTTGGCCTGGATAAACAAACCCGGCGTCTTTGTTTAAAATTTGCACTTCCGCCAACTGCACATTGTCATCAGGGACGATCACCATTAAGTTTTGTGCTGGTTGCAGTACCGCGCCTAATGTATGGACGCTGAGTTGTTGAACTGTTCCTGTAACGGGGGAGCGAATGACTTCAAGTTGCTCCCGTACCTGAGCTTTTGCCAGCTCTTGCTCTAAAACGACCAATTGAACTTCGGCCTGTTTTCTTTTATCAAACCATTCGCGCTCTTTTTGTGTTTTCAGGCTGTTTAAGCGTTCTTCCAGGCTAATATATTGCGATTGCAGAACATGAAGCTCCGCATTTTGTTGGGCAATCAGGCGTTCTGTTTCCAGAAATTCTTTTTCCTGTTCAAGATATTCAACTTTACTGATCACTTGTTTTTGACTTAAGGTTTGACGTGCTTTTAAACGCTGGCTGATATTTTGCCGGAGCTTAGTGAGCGCATTGATATCGCTTTTTCGTGATTGTTGAGAAGAGAGATTGACGTTCATCTCTGCTTTCAGATTTGTTACAACAGCTTCGTATTCTCTTTTCTCCCGGGAATAGTTGTCAGCAACTTGTGTTTGTTGAGATGCCGGCAACGCCTGAAACAGTTCCTGTTCTGTCGGTTCCTGCTCTTTTGTCAAAGCCTGATAACGAATTTTTTCGTGGGCTTGATATTCGATCTGCTTTAATAACCGGATGATATCCTCGTTAACACCGAGTGTATTGAGTGTCAGAAGTGGGGCGTCTTTCTTTACCTGCTGCCCATTCTGAACATGGATAGCGGTTACTCTGCTCTGTTCGTATGCCTGAATTATCTGAGAACGGCCAGAGACAATTAGGCGACCGGTTGCGGTTGCCTGAACATCCAACTTACCCAGATAGGCCCAGAGCAAGGCTATGATAATGCCGATACTGAGCATTATTGCAGTGTAGCGGGCAAAAGGCGACGGTGGTCGTTGTGACAACGCTAAATGTGTCGGTAAAAAGTCATAGTGCCGTGGGCAAGGGCGCAACCAGGTTTTAATTTTATTCTTAAAAGCTTTAATCATGACAAGGCATCTCCTGTTTTAATTCTTGTTGTAACTGCCAGAGCTTCCGGTACTGTCTACCGTGGTTAAGTAGCTGTTCATGGGAGCCTTGTTCGAGAATTTCCCCCTGTTTAAGAACAATGATGCGATCACAATGACGTACAGTTGAAAGGCGGTGTGCGATTGTGATAACCGTTCTGCCTTGGGCAATTTCTGCCATATTGGATTGAATGAGTGATTGTGATTCATCATCAAGCGCACTGGTTGCTTCATCAAGAATGAGAATTTTGGGGTTAGTCAGGAGAGTGCGGGCAATAGCCAGCCGCTGACGTTGACCGCCGGATAAAGATTGTCCGCCTTCTGCGATAGTTGTGTCATATCCCATCGGCAGCTTGAGAATAAATTCATGAGCACCCGCCAGCTTAGCTGCTTTAATCACGGTTTCCAGGTCGGCGTCAGGTTTTGACTGGGCAATATTTTCATATGCCGTTTTGTTAAATAAGAAATTTTCTTGTAAAACCACACCGACTTGCTGTCTGAGTGTTTCAATATTTATATTTTGTAATGGGATTCCATCTAAGGTAATTGCGCCTATTTCTGGGGTATAAAGGCGGAGTAATAAACGAGCCAATGTACTTTTTCCGGAACCAGAGGCACCGATAATACCAATGGTTTCTCCGGCTCTGATATCGAGCGTCAATCCTTTAATCGTTGGTGGAATATCGGGTTGATAGCGAAAAACAACATGGTTAAATGAGACTGCTCCTTGCAGTGTGATTTGCTGCTGGCCGGATTGATGCTCGGTTGGCAGGTTTAACATATCTCCTAACTTATCGACGGCCACCCGTGTTCTGATAAATTGTCCCCATAGTTCCACTAATCTGGCTAATGGTTGGGCCGTGTGATTTACCATCATATTGAAGGCGATCAACTGACCGATGGTCATTTGCAGTGATAAAACCTCTGATGCGCCTAACCAGAGAATTGCCGCACTGGTAACTTTTTGCAGTAGCATAACAATATGGTTTGAGCGATTACCCAGTTGCTGTACTGCATAACTAGTATTGACCATCTTCTCAGTCTGGCTATCCCAACGGCGAACGAATTTGGGCTCTACCGCCAGACTTTTCAGGGTTTCAGCACCAGAAACCGTTTCAGTCAGAAAAGAGGTATTTATTGCTGCATGGGTGAATTGTTGTTCAACCGCTTTTTCCATACGAGGCGTTACCCACCATGCCAAAATGGCATAAAAAGGGAAGGTTGCGAGAAAAACCCAAGTTAGTAGGCCGGATAACAGGCTCATCACGTAGATGAAAATAAACATAAATAGAACATCGACAGATAAGGTGAACATTGAGCCGGTCAGGAACTCTCTAACGGTATCCAGTTCACGCACCCGAGTAACAATAGCGCCCACTTGGCGGGATTTAAAAAAGAGTAAAGGTAGCCCGAACAGATGCCGGACTAGTTTTAATCCCAGTTTGATATCAATGCGGTTTGCGGTGTGAGCGTATTGGTATTCTCGTAATCCACGCAAAATCACCTCGATGATGCCGGCGATGATTAAGCCAAAGACTAATACATCAAGTGTTGATAGCGCTTGATGGATTAAGACCTTATCCATTACCACTTGAATAACCAAGGGAGAAATTAGCGCAAGAATCTGTAACACAAAGGAAAATAACAGTATCTCACATAGATTTTTCTTTTGTGCCAGAAATTCTGGAATAAACCAACGGATGTTAAATTTAGCTTGTTTCTGTTTTATTTTAATCCATTTTCCATTCCACTCTTTTATCAGCCTTTCTTCGGACCATATTTCAGGATTTTCTTTATCAACCCTCTGTATTAGTGAGCTTTCTTTATTCGATTTGGCTAAAACAAAGGGTAGGCCATTATTATCAAACAAGATTGCGGGTAGAAGTATATTATGGTGCTTTTTGCCTACGGAATTTTTACTTGAAATCGATAAATTAAATTTTTCCTCTATATTACTTATAGATGAATAATAACAATTAGATTTTTTTAATTTATCAATGTCAGTGATGTTTTCTTTTCTATTATATATCATCAATATTAATTTTAATGATGCTATGGTCAATTTCTCAATTTTATTCATGAAAAAATATCTTTAAAATCCACAAAATATGAATTAAAACAAATGGTTATATTAATTTTGTGTAGCATTTAAGTGTTGCTTATTATCTTATATTTATTGTCATTATCGATGTGGGTAAATGGGACTATATATGTGGGGTAAAAGGACTTTTTGGGTGTAAATGTTGATTTTGAGTTTTTTCTCTATATTATTTCATTGGTTTTTTTACTCTTAATGTATTTATAGATATAAAAATTCAAGATACCCGTGAATCAAATGTCTTTTTTGTTGTAAACATTGTATAACTTCATTAATAAATTGTTTATTTTTGGTAAATAAAAATATGTCTGAAAAATTCGTACAAACCATCTCTAGTGTTAATTATAATAAAGGGATTTTTTCTCTTTATTTCGTTGGTCAAGAACCTAATCGTATGGCGAATGGGATAATGGCAGAAAATGATAATGAACTTGAATTAAAGCAAGTTATCCATATGCCAGCATCGGGATTTATGTATATGGTTTCGATGGTTAAAAATATGTTGGAAGATCCACGAATGGCGGCTGAATTTGACAAATTGGTTGCAGCCGGGTTTTTACCTGCGCCACAAGTGGCTGAAGAGCAAATTGCATCGGAATCTATAGCGGAAGAACCTGCTAACGCTAAAAAACGCCTATCTAAAAATACAAAATAAGATCTCATGGTTGATTAGCGGATGGCGATTATACATCAACCAGTGAAACTGAATAACGCAGAAATTCAAGCAATGATTGGAGGAGTAATGCTGCTGAGTCAGCATTCTCCTCTGCATCGGAGATACCTGGTGTCCGAGTGGCAACAGCGTATCTTGCCTTCATTTGAGTTGAATCAGTTTTGCTATTACGAAGATGAACACGGGCACCCAATCGCCTTTTGTAATTGGGCTTTTTTATCTGAGCAGAATCGAGATGAGCTTCTTTCGGGAGAAAGAGAGCTTATCCACACAGACTGGCGCTCAGGTCCACATATCTTTTTTCCCGAAATGATTGCTCCTTTTGGTCACGGTCGTGAAGTTGCCAAGGATTTGCGCCGCCGTGTCTTTTTGCCGTGGAAAGGCCAGAAAGCTTGTACTGTCCGCGGGAAGCTGGATGTTCAAAATAACCGCTGTATTCGTCAGGTACAGTGGTTTTTTGTTTAATTTTTGTATGATTTAAAGGGATTTTTGATGGGGAAATCATCAAATAGAAGTACAGAGTACTTCTTTACAGGAAAATACTACGACGATAATGATGGTAATAGTATTACTGCTATTGGTGTTGGTGGTGAAGTTTATGCTTATGGCGGAAATGATGATGTTACTGTTGGTTCACTTAAAGTCGATGTATACCACACAGATGGTGACCTTGCGGTAAAGGGAGCTTCAGGTTACACCGGCATTAGTAAAACGGGAAATGGTGGCTTGTCATTTGCGGGGGCCGCCGGTGCGGCTTTTATTAATCATACGGGTGATACGGGAAATTTAAATTATTCGGGTGCTGCCGGCTACAATAAACTGGTTCGTAAGGGTTTGTCTGGTGATACAAATTTTAAAGGGGCTGGTGGATACAATAAGTTATGGCATGAAACTAACCGGGGAAATTTAGATTTTGCCGGCGCAGGGGCATACAACGACATTGACCGTACCTGGTTTAACCGTTATCAAGATTCACAGGGAAATGTGACTTTTAATGGCGCAGGCTCTGCAAACAGCATCAGCTCACGAGTGGAGAGCGGTAACGTTACATTTAATGGGGCTGGTGCTGATAATCACATTGTACGTAAAGGTAAAGAAGGTAATATTATCTTACGTGGTGCGGGGGCATCGAATCGCATTGAGCGTGTACGCCAAAATAAAGACGAGTATGAACAGACCCGCGGTGATATTACTGTTGAAGGTGCGGGGGGGTATAACAAACTCTATTCTGATGTCGCGCATGGCAATATTAATTTCTCCGGTGCGGGTGCTTACAATGAAATCACCAGAATAGGCATGAATAGCGATTCCGATGGTGAGACACTGGAATTTGCTAAAGCTAAAGAAATCGTATTGACGACGGCAACGATGGGAGGAAGCTGGATTCAGGAGTCTCAGCAAGTTACAGGTATTAAATCAACCGTCGAACCGAATACCTATCTTTTTGCGTTTGCTGACAAAATGTACACTAAAATCAGCAAAGTCCAGCTTCAGAATAATCCCACCACAGGTAGACTCGGTTATCATGCCACTTCTTGGTATAAAGCAGGTAACCACCTTAAAAATCTTGCGGCGAAAGAAATTTCGTCAGGCAATGGATTTATCGCGGTAAACGCTAATGGGGCTTACCGTCTCTCCAGTTTGGTTTTTGAGCATCAGCAACCTATCGAGATTCATGCTATCGAGGAAAGCCTATTGATAGATCGGTGGGTAACCTATGCGGGCGGCATGGTAATTAAAGCAGAGGATATCTCGCTAGGCGATGCCAAAATGGGGGGATATGCGATCTTCTCTGATGGCCGCAAAGTTGAGGTTTCCGCAGTCAAATCGAACCGGCAGCCCAATACTTATGTGTATGCCAAGGTAATGGGGCGATATACCAAAATTGTTGAAGTTCAGTTGAAAAACGATCCTGAAACAAGGCAACTGAAATACAAAGCAATAGCATGGTACAAAGCAGGCGATCATACGGGTAATTTGGCTAATGAAGAGCTTTCCTATGCTAACGGATATACCTCTATTGGCCCCGGTTACACGTTAAGCCAGCTTCAATATGACGTTAATACGGTGCGCCGTACTTCCCATCGATTAGTACATAGCGAAGAATATAGCCAGCAAGACCTTGTAAAGTCACCCACAAGCAGTGGTTACGTTAATTTTAACGGTGCGGGTGGTGGAAACGTTATTAAATCTAATGTCACGCGGGGAAATGTTAATTTTAAGGGCGCAGGAGCAGCGAATGTCATTTTGCACGGCTCAAAATTCGGTGATACCAATTTTGATGGTGCTGGTGCAGCTAACGTCGTTGTAAAAAGTGGTGAAGAGGGCGATCTGACATTCCGTGGCGCGGGTTTAGCCAATGTCTTGGTTCACCAAAGCCAGCGCGGAAAAATGGATGTTTACGCTGGTGGTGCGGTAAATGTTCTTGTGCGGGTCGGGGATGGGCGATATCTGGCACATCTTCTGGCTTATGGCAATATCTCGATCCACAAAGGCAACGGTAACAGCCGGGTGTTGATGTTGGGCGGGTACAACACTCATACCCAAATAGGTAATGGCAATGGGAACTGGTCCGGAGCGGGCGGTTTTAACGTCATCACCCAGGCCGGAGCAGGGGATATCTCTTCTGTACTTTTAGGTGGCGCTAACGTGCTAACAAAGCTCGGTGCGGGAGATATGGTTGCCGGTATGTTCGGCGGTGCCAATATTATCACCCATCTCAGTGAGGAGACTGAAACCGCCAACACCACCGCCATTGTGTTGGGCGGAGCCAACATCTTGACCAAGAAAGGGAAAGGCAATGCGTTGGCGGTAATGGGCGGTGGTGCAAACGTCCTTACGCATATCGGTGACGGCAATACCACGGGCGTGATGCTGGGTGGCGCGAATATCTTGACCAAAGTCGGAAAGGGTGACACGACTGGCATCCTGTTTGGCGTTGGCAATGTGTTGACCCATGTTGGTGACGGTTTGACGCTGGGCGTGATGGCTGCGGCAGGGAACATCTTCACCAAAGTCGGGGAGGAGACATCAATTGCGGTCATGATTGGTGCGGGCAACCTGTTTACCCATGTCGGCAAAGGGGATGCATGGGCGTTAATGGGGGGCGCAGTGAACGTCTTTACCAAAGTGGGTGACGGTAATGCGCTGGCCTTGATGGTAGCGGCGGGCAATGTGTTTACGCATATTGGGGATGGCACCAGTGTTGCGCTGATGCTGGCAAAGGGCAATATCGCCACGAAAGTGGGTAATGGCATGACCCTGGCGGCGATGATGGGCAAAGCCAATATCTTTACCCATGTCGGGGAGGGCAATACCTTTGCCGCCATGATTGGGGGTGCCAATGTGCTGACCAAAGTCGGTAACGACCTGACCGCCGCCTTAATGATAGGGAAAGCCAATATCTATTCGCATGTGGGTGATGGCACCAGTATCGGTTTGTTTGCCGGTGAATTGAACGTGATGACCAAAGTCGGTAATGGCACAACGCTGGCGGCCATGTTTGGTAAAGCCAATATGATGACCCATGTGGGGGATGGTTTAACCGGCGTGTTAGCACTGGGTGAGGCCAATATCGTTACCAAAGTGGGTGATGATTTTATGGGGGTGGTTGCGGCGGCTAAAGCGAACGTGATTACCCACGTGGGCAACTCAACGACGGCGGCTGTTTTGCTTGGCAAAGGCAATATTCTGACCAAAGTGGGCGACGGCACGACAGTCGGCCTGCTTATTTCCGATGTCGGTAACGTGATGACCCATGTCGGCGAGGGCACGACAGTGGGGTTGGCCAAAGGAAAAGCCAATCTTATCACCAAAATTGGCGGTGGCACCGGGGTGAATGCGGTCTGGGGTGAAGCGCATATCCTGACTCAGGTGGGAAATGGCGACCGTTACAACTTCGCGAAAGGTCAAGCGAACATTGTTACCAAAGTGGGTAATGGGCAAGAAGTCACGGTGGTTCAGGGCGATGCCAACATTATCACCCATGTGGGTAATGGTGATGACTATACCGGAGCTTGGGGACAAGCCAACATCATCACTAAGATAGGAGATGGGCGTAATGTGGTGCTTGCCAAAGGTAAAGCCAATATTGTCACCCAGGTGGGTAAAGGAGACGGTTTTAATGCCTTATGGAGCGCAGGCAATGTCGTCACCAAAGTGGGAGACGGTATGCAGATTACGGTGGCAAAAGGGAAAGCTAACGTCACGACGACAGTAGGCAATGGCTTAAGTGTAACGGCTGCTCATGGTGACGCTAACATTAACACCCATGTGGGGGATGGTGTTTCGGTTAACGTGGCGTGGGGGAAATATAACGTCAATACCAAAGTTGGGGATGGCCTCAATGTTGCGGTAATGAAAGGCTTAGGTAATGCCAATATTCAAATTGGTCATGGCTTATATGTTAATGCCTCTTATGCGCGCAACAATGTGGCGATTAAGATTGGTGATGGTGATTTTTACAGCTTGGCTGTGGCATCGAGTAATACAGAAAGCAACAAACTTACCTCTTTCTTCAACAATATCAAACAAACTGTACTCGGTGTGGGTGGCAGCCAGGCGATTAACTATCTGGTGCATGGGGATGAAGCAAACACATCGGGTACCCACAAAGGCAGAGGTGCGATTAACTTAACTGAAGTTTCCTCCATTGATGGTTTTAAGATGGATGAAATTGATCAAGTTGGTTCGGACTTAAATAATCATCTGAGCAGTTCTGTAACAGCGGTAGAAGTACCTAATATTGACTCAATAGAAAATTCTTTAGCCAGTTCGTTGAATCGAAAAACGCGGTCGGTATCAGATCGGAACGAAAATCTGATCGTCAATGGTAATTTTGAACAAGGTAATCAAGGTTGGCAATCAACCAATGGTGTTGAAGCATATTATGAGGCAAGTGCTTACGGCCTTGATAACGCAGGTCATGGCTCACGGGTCAGTGAACTTGATGTGGATGTCAGTACCACTATTTACCAGGATCTGAAAAACCGGTTTGAAGGTGAAGTCATTTCATTAAGCTTTGATTTTGCAAAACGTGCAAATAATGTTATGCCTAATGAAGGCATGGAAGTTATTTGGAATGGTGAAAGTAAATTTACCATTACTAATGGTGATACGGCATGGCAAAGTGAAACACTGGAATTAATCGCTAAAGCAGGTACTAACCGTATCGAATTTAAAGGTATCGGCGATAATAATGGTATTGGTTATATCTTGGATAACGTTGTTGCAAAATCTGTAGGTACATTGCCAGCCAATAGTGTTACTGAATATGCCAGGCAAGATCAGGCGGCTAAAAATGCGTTAAGTGATAAAGATAAAGCCGAAAAAGATCGCCAGCTTCTGGAACAAGAAAAAGAGAAACAACTGGCAGCGATTGAAAAATCGAAATCTCAATTGGAATCAACGGATCAGGAAGCTCTTAACCAAAATGGGCAAGTACAGAGTGATGCGATAAAAGAAGAAGCTCAGGCAGCGACTGAAGAACTGACTTTAATCGCTGACAAATTTAAACAACTTAAAGATGAAACTGATGATAGTCGTGAGTTGGATAACCATTATCTCGACTACGTGGGTGGAATTTCTGAGGACATCCAGAAGCGGTTGGATGATATCCGTCCGACATTAGAAAAACGGCTGGCAGAGATACATCGGGATACTATTGATACACAGCAAAAAGTAAAAGATGCTGTGGTGCTATCAGAAGCAGGTGCTGAAAAAGGTAAACAAAATCGTGATAAGGCGATTCTTGATGGTGTAGACGCACAATTCAAAGCAGATCAGAGAAAAGAAGAAGCTCTTTCACAACAGCAGCAGGCAGAAAAGGCGAAGGACAACGCCAATATTGCGTATCAGAATGCAGAAAGCCGTGGTAAGCGTGATACCGTAGCGGCGGAAAGTAAAGCAGCTCAGACCCAAACTGATGCTAAAGGGGCGAAACTAAGTGACTCTAAACCTGCTCGTATTGGTGCAAGTGGCAGTGGCTTGTCAGGAGAAAAAGCCTATGAGTCAACGGGGGCGGGAGAAACCGGCAGCCATATTGATCCTGAATCGATGCCAGAAGCGAGAAACAGATATTATCAAGGACTGACCGAAGAAGAATTGCAAGCGTTGGAGAGTGCTAAACAAGCTGTTAGCCGGTTGCAGATCAACGCGGGAATTCGTGCAAAAAATACTGGTGTTTCGTTTATTCCTCGGTCTGTTGAAACACAATCTGACAGCATTGTGGTTCCTCTTTCACATGAGACGCGTGAACTCGTTAGAAAAGCGCCGATAATTTCTGGTATTAATCTGGAAGGATTGGGTGGCAGCAAGAAGAGGGCAGTCGATTCTTCCGTACTCAGTCGTGCACAAAAAATCGCCCATATCTACCGTTGGCTTGATAATGGTAACGATAATGTGTCGGACGAATATATTCCTGTTCCCGGATTTAAGCGTGTTAATGCAGATATTTCTGATAAAACCAGGCAACGGATAGTGACTTTTGTTGAACGGCATCTCAAGAATCCCAATGCCAAAAATAAAGTACCTGAAAATGAAATCACATCTTTAGCGAAACTATTTGTTGACGCCACATTAGATTATGACTGGGATAAACGAGTTGAGTTTATTACAAAACTAGACAGTTATGGCTATGGCTTTGAACCTGCCCGCGATGACAAAAGTATTGTTTCATTCTGGTCCGGGAAGAGTTTTAGAAGGCATCGAGATGTTCTTGAGGCCGCTCAACCGGATGGTAAGAAAATTGTTTACGATGTTGATGTGCAGGGAAACGCTTTTGCGATTCAACTCAATCAGCAACTCATGCGTTGGGGAATTATGTACCTCGCCGATCCTGAAAATAGTGAACATAAAGCGCTAAGATCGGCAATTGATGCTGCTACGTATAGCAACACTGGTTTCTGGAGTTCCATCTATGCCGCGGGATCACGTGGTGATGTTTATTTGATCTCTGAGGGGGGATTACGTCTTGGCAACTATTTCTGGAATGTTGAATTACCTGTATTGCGTAAACTACAACGTGAAGGATTAGTCGGTGATATTCGATTGTTGGATAAGCCGGCAAGTGAATATAAAGGGTTGCCTACCGAGTCGATTGGCCGCAAATTAACAGAGGCGGGTATTGCTGTGCAGGCGCGGTTTGATGTTTTGACTATTGAAGAACAGAAAAAACGGCTGTTAGCTAACCCCGGCGGCTATAAAGCCGATACCGTTGTTGATCTCGATATTAAGCTTAGTGCTATCGACACGATGCTGAATCAAGCATTGCCGTTTTATGGATTACGTACAGAACGTAACATATTAGTGCAAAAGAGTGATGAAGGATTTGAGGTGCGTTCGTGGCCAGGTAATGGCAATGAATTTAAGAGAATTATTGTAAAAAATACCACTAGCAATAATCTGCTTAAAGCAGTTGAACGTTTTATTCTTGCTAATTACGACAATTATGCACAGTTACCTGATGAGTTATATTTCATTGAAGATCGGATTATATCTCATCATCAAGGACATACTCGAATTCTTACTGAGAAAGTGAATGGCATCTGGAAGCCCATACCAAAATTGATGTCGGTGAGTGAGTTCCAGCAAGCCGCATCTGTTGCAGGTAAAATTCGTGGTGACAGTTATCAAAAAGTGATTGATGCATTAGAGAGTTATCACAATGCCCGACAAGGAAGAAAAGACTATGAATTGGATGTGATTGGAAAATTATCCGATTTGCGCCAACAGGTTGAAGGATATCTCTTAGGTCATCCTGACTCAGGTCGTGTACCAGCAATGAAGGACTTATTGTCTCAAATTGACACGCGTTTCGAAGAGTCGATGGTGCTTGCTGAATCCACGGTGAGAATCCCAGAGCAAGGCGATTTCAGTAGTCTGTACGATAAGTTTGACAGTGCGAATATCAAGGATTCAAAACATCTTTATATTGATGAAAATGGTGATTTTGTCACTCGGGGTAAGGCAAATATTCATATTAACCAGAAAGCGGAGAGTTCTGATAAAGCGGTTGAGCAAGTCAAGGCGGCGGTTATTAAAGAATATGGTCAAGATGTCTCAGATGCCGTCTTCTCGAATCTGAAAGCCAGCGATTTATCGATGGATGGTAAAGGCATTGATGTCTCTGGTTTAGGAAAAATCCATCAAGCGATTGAGCAGCATTTATCTCCGATAAGTGCCACACTGTTTGTTTGGAAACCAAGCGATCATAGCGAATTGGGTCACGTCGCCATGCAAATTGGTCAGGGACGTGCGCATATTAATACTGACGACGCGGGTGCTATCAATGAGAAAAATTATGTCAGTTGGTGGCCGTCGTTGAACCATAAAACTCTTGAAGCAGATGTAGCCTTTGAAGAGCATGATAAGTTCGGCCTGAAAGATGGTGATCGTAAATTACAACGTTTCATTGAAAAGCTGCAATTGGCACGAGGGATAGATATAACCTTCAAAGATGTTACTGAAGGCTTTGCCATGATGGCATTGGCAAATCCTACGTTGTTGCAATCAGCCGACATTCCTGAGCAGATATACCAGCCATTTGTTGAAATGTGGAATGATCATCAATATGAGATGGCCGATGTTGGCAGACTTTTTGCGGAAGAATTGCGATATCAAGCCGATAAAAATGTACAAGATCCTCAACTGGCAGAAAAACGTGTTGCTAATGTCATTCGTGAATTTAAAGAGCGAGAGTTGGAGAATATTCGGGACTTTAAAATTAGCGAAGCCGATCAAGGGCGCGTATTCCGCATTAACCTTGAAGGTCTGGATGTGGCGGCAATGCAGGCGGAATGGAATAAAATCAGTAGCGACCCTAATAAGCATTATCAATTGCTGACGAATAACTGTTCAAGCATTGTTGCCAGAGTATTAAAAGCAGGGGGTGCGGATAAACTTGTCGGTCATAAGTGGCTACCAAAGTTTGGTACCTGGACGCCAACTGAGTTGTTTAATTATGCTCAGGCACTTCAGGAAGCTCAGCTTGAAACAATAGCGAAAAAACAAAACCACTCTCCTGTGGAAGATTTAACTGCGTTATCTGGCAAAAATAAGGCATTAGAAACAGTCGTCATGGAGAATGATAGCACTCCATTATTGAATGAACTTATTACCAAGGATGGTTTGCGTAAGGAGGCCAAAGTTTTTGCTAAACCGATAGGTCCTTCTTAT
The DNA here is from genome assembly GCF_042879335.1 of Photorhabdus sp. RM96S. Lineage (NCBI taxonomy): Bacteria > Pseudomonadati > Pseudomonadota > Gammaproteobacteria > Enterobacterales > Morganellaceae > Photorhabdus > Photorhabdus sp. RM96S. Next base: position 240,192 of record NZ_JBHFKT010000001.1, read on the forward strand.
CAGGTAATTCTGGACGAACTTGACCGCATTCATAACCTGACTGGAAACGAGCAGTTAGCCGCAGGCTTCGAACTATATCAACGTATTACCCGTTACCTTGATGCACATCCTGATTCCAAACGTAATACCGCCTTGAGCAACGTACAGACGCAACTGGGGGATATTATGTTTAGCGGTGCATTACAGGAGGTGCGTGGCCCGTTGCTGGAGATAGCTCAAACTCGACCTGAGATGGCATTACGGATCTACCAGATTGCCAGCAATGAAGTTCGTGGTGATACACCAGGACTGACAGATCTGATGGTGCGTTGGGTGAAGGAAGATCCTTATCTTGCTGCTAAGTTAGGATATCAGGGGGAAATTCCCGCCGATCTCGCTTTTAATCCTAAATTCCATGTGGATTTAGGTGATCAGTTTGATGATTTCAAACAATGCCTGAGTCGAGCTCAAGATAAGGGATTGCTGACTCATGCTCGGATTGATGAGCGGAATAAGCGGGTTCATCTCGGCTACAGTTATAATGAGCTGCTGGATATGACGGGATCTGAAGATGTGAAGATGGCGGTCTATTTCCTTAAGGAAGTCGCTAAACAAGCGGATCCAAATTTTGCTGGTTCACACGAAGCGATTTTACTTAATCGGTTTGCTAATCCTGCCTACTTGGTTCAGTTGGAGCGGGGTAGGTTGGCACAGATAGAAGCGATATATCACAGCTCCCGTCAAACAGATGTCGCGGCTTGGGACAAACAATATTCCTCAGACGCCCTGACACAACTCAACCGTCAGCTTAGTGACGGGGTAGATCTGAATAACCAGTTATCGGTGCTACTTAAGGATCGCCAAGGGTTGCTGATCGGTGAGAGTCATGGTTCAGATCTTAATGGATTGCGTTTTGTCAATGAGCAGATGGATGCGTTGAAAGCTCATGGCGTGACGGTTATTGGATTGGAGCATTTGCGTTCGGATTTGGCTCAGCCGTTGATAGATAAGTTCTTGGCAGGTGGAGATATGCCCGCTGAACTGGCCGCTATGATTGAGACCAAACATTTGCCTGTTGACTTATTTGCGCGGGCTAAAAGTAAAGGGATCAAAATTATTGTATTGGATGACAACAGCACGACTCGTCCGGCAATAGAGGGATCACAACATGGCCTGATGTATCGTGCTGGTGCAGCTAATAATGTGGCGGTTGGGCAGTTGGGACAATTAGCTGAGGGAGAGAAATTTGTTGCCATTTATGGTGATGCTCATCTGCAATCCCATGAAGGTATTGATCATTTTGTACCTGGCATGACTCATCGTCTCGGTTTGCCGGCCCTTAAAGTGGATGCAAATAACCGTTTCATAGCTCAGGCGGATGATATTAGCCTGCGCAAGCGTTATGACGATGTTGCCAATGTGCTGCGTATTCAATTGCTTAATGGTTTGCAAGCCACATCAGCGGTAGAGTTAGTTCATAAGCCCGTTGAGCTCTGGCAAACAGTAGAGGTAATACCACAAACCGATGGTCGAGAGACCCGCTTTGATGGTCAAATCATTATCCAGATGGAGGATGATCCTGTAACAGTCAAAGCAGCGGCTAATCTGGCGAGTAAGCACCCGGATTCCAGCGTAGTTGTTCAGCTTGATTCTGAGGGTAAATACCGCGTTGTCTATGGTGATTCATCTAAATTTACACCATCGGACAAGTTACGCTGGCAGATTGTGGGGCATGGTCGTAGCGAATCAGAGCGGAATAACACGCGTCTGAGTGGTTACAGTGCCGATGAACTGGCAATAAAACTCAAACAATTCACTCAAAGCTTTGGTCCGGCGGGTAAACCAGACCATATTAGCATCGTGGGTTGTTCGCTGATTAATGATGACAAACGAGATGACTTTGCTCGTCACTTCATCACCACCTTAAAAGGGCAAGGTATTCACACAACTGTTTCGGCTCGTCGTAGTGAAGTTGCCGTTGATGTGACTGGGCGTAAATTTACCCAGAATGAAAATAATCAATGGATCAATAATCTGACTGATAACAAAGTCGTCTTGAGTTGGAATGAAAAAGGTGAACTTGAAACTCGTTCAGAGCGAGTGCGTCGCAATATTGCTGAAAGCGATATCAATCTTTCTCGTGTCGGTGTCGCGGATACTGATACGCCACCTAAAGGTGCAATTGTGGATAATGCAGATATTTTCACTGCGCCAGAGAAGCGCAAAAATAAAATTGAAACCGATTCAAGTCATGTATCGAATAACCAACTGATTTACTCAGGTAATATTCAGGTGGATGTGGGGAATGGTGAATTTACTGCGCTCAATTGGGGAACATCGAACGTTGGCATCAAAGTAGGTATTGGTGGCTTTAAATCATTGGCCTTCGGGGATAATAATGTGATGGTGCACATCGGCAATGGTGACAGTCAACACAGCTTCGATATTGCAGGTTATCAGGCGCTTGAAGGGGCACAAATGTTTATTGGCAATCGTAACGTCAGTTTCAATAAAGGCCGTAGTAATGACCTGATTGTGATGATGGATAAATCCCTGCCAACGCCGCCGTTGGTTAATCCATTTGATGGTGCAGCCCGTATTTCCGGTGTGTTGCAAAGCATTGCTCATTCTGGTGAAGAGCAGGACTGGCTAGCGGTGCAAGATCAGCAATGGACAATCGCTGGCGCGAAAAAATTTGTTCAGGATATGTCTGGTTTGGACCAAACCAGCAGCGTTGACTATAAGACGCTGGTTGATTTGGGTTCTCAACATGAGCGTAGTAGCCGTGGTCTGAAAAGTGATACGGAAGCCGCGCTGAATAAGCAATTCAACCAGTGGCTAAGTAATAATGGCAGCAGCGTTGATATAGGTAAAATGAGCCGTGCGGATAAATTCCGTCAGGCCAATGAGAAACTGGCATTTAACTTTGCGATAGGGGGACAGGGGGCGGATATTCAAGTGACCACGGGTAACTGGAACTTTATGTTTGGTGACAATATCCAGTCGATTCTCGATACTAACCTGGGTTCGTTGTTCAGTTTAATGACTCAGCAATACTCGACAACCGGTATAGCGAAGACCACGTTTACCTATAATCCGCAGGATTTGCCTCGCCAGCTTAAGAATAAATTGCTTGGCCGGTTAGCCAGTGTGAATGTAGATACCACTTTAGCGGATATCTTTGATGTGGATTACACTGCGGATGGTCGTATTGTCTCCCGTGGAGACGAGCCAGTGGATGGTGTGGCTATTCTAAAAGAGATGATTGAAGTCATTGGAAAATTCGGTGGTGAACAACTGAAAGTTTTCACTGATCCAGATAAATTGCTAGACGGCCTGAAATCTCACCTCAATATGGGGACGGATGGCATTAAATCCTTTGCTGAGAGTCATGGACTGAAACAGAAAGAGCCTGATGAAAATGAAAAAGCGGAGAGCACCGAACCAGAGCGTGCACTTGGTTTTCATTCGCTGAATTTGCCTAACCTGTTTGCGACGATGTTCAGCAAAGATAAGCAAGAAGAGATGAAGTCATTAGTGACCAATTTAAAAGGAAATCTAACCGCGGATCTGCTCAATATGGAGCAGAAAACGTTTGATTTCTTGCGTAACAGCGGTCATCTGCAAGGGAATAGCGATATCCATGTATCGTTGGGGAACTATAACTTCAACTGGGGCGGTGATGGTAAAGATCTTGGTGCCTATCTGGCAGATAACAACAACTTCTGGGGTGGTCGCGGAGATGATGTTTATTATTCAATCGGTACTTCCAACATCTTTGCGGGCGGTGCAGGTAATGATCTGGGCGTACTGATGGGGCGTGAAAACTGGATGTTTGGCGGTAATGGCGATGATACCGCGGTGGTAGCCGGACGCATTAACCATGTGTTCATGGGGGAAGGTAATGACCAGACGTTTGTCTTTGGCGAAGGCGGCTTAATTAATACCGATAAGGGCCAGGATTACGTTGTCACCTCAGGCAACTACAACCGGGTGGATACTGGAGAAGATCAAGATTATGCCGTGACCATTGGTAATAACAACCGGGTTGAATTGGGTGCAGGCCATGACTTTGCCAGAGTATTTGGTAATGATAACCGGATTGACGGCAACACTGGTAACGATGTGATTAAACTGATGGGCTACCATGCGGTGATTAATGGTGGAGAAGGTGATGACCACCTGATAGCGGCGACTATTTCGAAGTTCGGCCAGTTTGACGGCGGTGAGGGGCAGGATTTGCTGGTGTTGGGCGGTTATCAGAACCACTTTCAGGGGGGCGCAGGGATAGACAGCTTTGTGGTCAGTGGTAAGGTGATTGACAGTCAGGTTGATGATATCAATGCAGAAGATATGATTGTCTTTGACGGAATTGACTGGCAAAACCTGTGGTTCCAGCGTAGCGGATATGATTTGGTATTATCAGTAAACCGCCATACTGAGGATAAAACTGCTCAGGGGGCATTTGAATCAATAGGTTCGGTCACTTTTAGCAATTACTTTAATGGTAATCGCGCCAAACTGGTGGCGCGGACGGGAGATAAGAATACATTGGGAGAGCGTGAGTTTACGGCGCTATCGGATAATGCGGTTGATACTTTGATCCAGTCAATGAGCAGTTTTGCGCCGACAGCGGGTGATAATGGTTTTATTGAAAATCTGGACAGTAAGGCGAAAATTGCCATTACAACGGCGTGGGCAGATACCACGGTGGGTAAGGCGCAGTTTGCGTAATTAATTCTCAAAAATAAAAGTTAAAATGAATAATAAAAAAGGCTCACAGAATCGGTGAGCTTTTTTTTCGCTGAATAACAAATGTTCGTTATATTATAGTTTTTTCACTGACCAATGGTTATTTTTATTTATTAATTTCATTTGTCATTATTATTTCCTGACTAAAAAAGTAGGATATTATTATCTCATTTACTTATATTGTTTTAATAGCTATAATCTGTGTGGTTATTTATGGGAATGGAATAAAGTAATTGATGAAATTTTATATCTTAGTTTAGTCGTTACTTTATTATCTTCTCTGTATTTTCAATATTATCGCGGAAAAAACATCTGTGTTAACGATCTTTTTGAATTTTTTATTTATCTCATTCGATGGATTTGTTTTAAGGTGTTTGTAAATCAATCAAATTGAAACTTTTCTGAACTTAATATTTTCTTTGTTATATCCGTGTTATTAATAAATTACTTTTTGGAAAAAGTATGTTTGATAAATTCATGCAAACAATATCTGATGTTAATTTTAATGGCGGTTTTTTCTTTATTTGATTTTTTGCTATTAAAAATTCAGAAGATTTCACTGTTTCGTGAGAGATTGAATATTCAAAATAACTGCCCTATCTGTTAGGTGCAGTGGTTTTCTGCTTAACTTCAATAATAAATTAAAGGACTATTGATGGGGAAATCATCAAATAGAAGTACAGAGTACTTTTTTACTGGGAAATATTATGACGATAATGACGGTAACAGTATTACTGCTATTGGTATTGGTGGTGAAGTTTATGCTTATGGCGGAGATGATGATGTTACTGTTGGTTCATTAAAGGTCGGTGTATACCATACGAATGGTGAACTTTCGGTAAAGGGAGCCTCAGGTTATACCGGTATTAGTAAAACGGGAAATGGCGGCTTGTCATTTGCCGGTGCAGCCGGTGCGGCTATTATTAATCACACGGGTGAAGTTGGAAATTTAAATTATTCGGGTGCTGCCGGCTATAACAAACTGGTTCGTAAAGGTTTATCTGGAGATACAAGTTTTAAAGGGGCTGGTGGATATAATCAGTTATGGCATGAAACTGATCAGGGAAATGTTTATTTTGCTGGCGCAGGAGCGGCTAACAAAATTGACCGTACCTGGTTTAATCATTATGAGGGTACTCAAGGAGATGTGACATTTAACGGCGCAGGCGCTGCAAATAGTATCGATTCGCGGATAGAAAGCGGCGATGTCATTTTGAATGGGGTTGGTGCTGATAATCATATTGTACGTAAAGGTAGAGAAGGTAACATTATCTTGCGTGGTGCGGGGGCAGCGAATCGCATTGAACGTATACGCCACAGTGAAGATAGGTATGGACAGACACAGGGTAATATTACTTTTAAAGGTGCGGGGGGATATAACAAACTCTATTCTGACGTTGCTCACGGTAATATTCATTTTACTGGTGCAGGGGCTTATAACGAAATTACCCGAGCAGGGATGGAAAATGAAATAGAATTTGCTCAGGCTAAAGATATTGTGATGACATCAGCCACAATGGAAGGACGCTGGATTCAACAATCCCAGCAAGTTAACGCGGTTAAATCCGCGGTAGAGCCTGATACTTATCTCTTTGCCATTGCCAATAATGTTAATACTAAAGTTGTTTCTGTGCGGCTGCAAAATAATCCTGATACCGGTAAGCTCCGTTATTATGCCACTTCTTGGTATAAGGAAGGTAATCATCTTAAGGATATTGCTAAGGAAAATATCAACGTAAATAATGGATTTATCCCCGTTAAAAGGGAAGGTGCTATTACGCTTGCCAATATTAATCTTGTATATCGACAAGAAACCACAATACAGGGCGTTGAGGAGGCATTATTAACCGATAGATGGGTGAATTATTCCGATGGTACTAACATTGAAGCGAAAAATGTCACACTGGGTAGTGCCAAAATGGGGGGATACGCGATCTCTTCTAATGGGCTGAAAATCGATGTCTCCCCGGTGAAATCAAACGAGCAGTCGGATACTTATGTATATGCAGTATTCTTGGATCCTTATACCAAAGTGGTTGAGGTTAAGTTGGCGAATGATGATGAAACAGGAAAGCTGAAATATATTGCAAGATCTTGGTATAAAAAAGGTGACCATACTGGCCGTTTAGCGGATGAAAGTTTTTCCTATCCTCGCGGTTATCGATCAATTGGGGCTGGTTATACGTTAAGTCAACTTCACTATGATTTAAATATATCAGATGATGTTGCTGATTGCTTGACGGATCTTGACGGTTATTCTGAGCAAGATCTTATCAAATCATCAAAGAATGGTGGTGATAGTTCCGGTAATATTTATTTCATCGGTGCTGGTGGTGGAAACGTTATTACATCTAATGTGTCGCACGGTAATATTAATTTCACAGGAGCGGGGGTGGCTAATATTATTCTGCACAGTTCAACATTCGGTAATACGTATTTTGAAGGGGGCGGGAGTGCTAACGTCATTGTGAAAAAGGGTGAAGAGGGCAATCTATCGTTTCGTGGTGCGGGTTTAGCCAATGTCCTGCTTCACCAGAGCCAGAACGGGAAAATGGATGTTGATGCTGGTGGTGCGGTAAATGTTCTCGTACGGGTCGGGAATGGACAATATCTGGCTCATCTTCTGGCCTATGGCAATATCTCGATTCACAAAGGCAACGGTGACAGCCGGGTACTGATGTTGGGGGGATATAATACTCATACCCAAATAGGTGATGGTAGCGCGAACTGGTCCGGAGCGGGTGGTTTTAACGTCATCACCCAGGCCGGAACAGGGGATATCTTCTCCGTATTTGGGGGGGGCGCTAACGTGCTAACAAAGCTTGGTGCGGGAGATATGGCTGCCGGTATGTTTGGCGGTGCCAATATTATCACCCATCTCAGTGAGGAGATTGAAGCGTCAAACACCACAGCAATAGCGTTGGGTAGCGCCAATATCCTGACTAAAAAAGGGAAAGGCCATGCGCGGGCGGTCATGGGCGGCGGTGCGAACGTCCTCACGCATATCGGTGACGGCAATACCACGGGCGTGATGCTGGGTGGCACGAATATCTTGACCAAAGTCGGAAAGGGCGACACGACCGGCATCCTGTTTGGTGTTGGCAACGTGTTGACCCATGTCGGCGACGGTTTGACACTGGGCGTGATGGCCGCGGCAGGCAATATCTTCACTAAAGTCGGGGAGGGTACATCAATTGCGGCCCTGATTGGCGCGGGCAACCTGTTTACTCATGTCGGCAAAGGGGATGCCTGGGGATTAATGGGCGGTGCAGTGAATGTCTTTACCAAAGTGGGTGACGGTAATGTGCTGGCATTGATGGTAGCCGCAGGCAATGTGTTTACGCACATCGGGGATGGCACCAGTGTTGCGCTGATGCTGGCAAAAGGCAATATCGCCACGAAAGTGGGTAATGGCATGACCCTGGCGGCGATGATCGGCAAAGCCAATCTCTTTACCCATGTTGGGGATGGCAATACCTTTGCGGCTCTGATTGGCGGGATTAATGTGCTGACCAAAGTCGGTCATGACCAGACCGCCGCCTTAATGATAGGGAAAGCGAATATTTTTACCCATGTGGGTAATGGCGTCAGTATTGGTTTGTTTGCCGGTGAACTGAACGTGATGACCAAAGTCGGCGAGGGGACAACACTGGCGGCCATGTTTGGTAAAGCCAACGTTATGACTCATGTGGGGGATGGCTTAACAGGGGTGTTAGCACTGGGTGAGGCGAATATCGTCACCAAGGTGGGTGATGATTTTATGGGGGTGGTTGCGGCGGCGAAAGCGAACGTCATCACGCATGTGGGAGATTCAACAACTGCGGGCGTGCTTCTTGGCAAGGGTAATATCCTGACCAAAGTGGGCGACGGTACCACAGTCGGCCTGCTTATTTCCGATGTCGGTAACGTGATGACCCATGTCGGCGAGGGCACGACAGTGGGGTTTGCCAAAGGTAAAGCCAATCTTATCACCAAAATTGGCGATGGCACCGGGGTGAATGCGGCTTGGGGTGAAGCGAATATCCTGACTCAGGTGGGAAATGGCGACCGTTACACCTTTGCGAAAGGTAAAGCTAACATCATTACCAAAGTAGGGAAGGGACAAGAAGTCACGGTGGTGCAGGGCGATGCCAATATCATTACCCATGTGGGTAACGGTGACGATTACACCGGTGCCTGGGGTAAAGCCAACGTGATCACTAAAGTCGGTGACGGGCGTAATGTGGTGCTGGCGAAAGGTAAGGCTAACATTGTCACTCAGGTGGGTAAAGGAGACGGTTTTAATGCCTTATGGAGCGAAGGCAATGCCGTCACCAAAGTGGGTGACGGTATGCAGGTGACGGTGGCAAAAGGGAAAGCTAACGTAACGACAACAGTGGGCAATGGCTTAAATATCACCGCTGCTCATAGTGACGTTAACATTAACACTCATGTAGGTAATGGCGTTTCGGTTAACCTGGCGTGGGGTAAGCACAATATTAATGCCAAAGTGGGCAATGGCCTCAATGTTGCGGTCATGAAAGGTCAAGCTAATGCCAATATCCATGTGGGTGATGGTCTGGGTATCAACGCTTGTTATGCACGTAATAACGTGGTGGTTAAGATTGGTAATGGTGATTTCTACAGCTTCTCTGTTACAGAAGGCAACAAACTTTCTTCCCTCTTTGAGCATATCAAACAGACAACATTAGGTGTGGGCGGCAGTCAGGCAATCAACTATTTGGTTCATGGACAGGAAGCTAACACGTCGGGCACCCATGAAGGCAGAGGGGCGATTCATTTAGCGGAAGTATCTGCTATTGATGGCTTTCAGATGGATGAAATTGCGTCGGTAAGTTCAGATTTAAACCATAGTTTCAATGGTGCTATAACAGCCGTGGAGACGCCTGACGTCAGTTCAATAGAAAGTGTTTTGAGTCAAAAAACGCTATCGGAGTCAGATCAGGATGAAAATCTGATTGTCAATGGTGACTTTGAGCAAGGTAATCAAGGTTGGCAGTCAACTCATGGCATAGAGGCATATAACCCAGCGAGTGCTTATGGTCTTGATAATACCGGTGATGGTGAACGAGCCGGTAAATTTGATGTTGATAAAAACACTGTAATTTGGCAGGAATTACAAAATTTGTCTGAAGGAGAAGTGGTTTCACTGACTTTTGATTTTATGAGTCATTTAGAGATGGTGGACCGTGATCTGAGTGACTGCGGAATAGTGGTGTTGTGGAATGGTAAGTCTGTATTCTCAGCTTCTGGACCGGGAGCTATATGGCGAACTCAAAAACTCGATTTAATGGCAAAAGCAGGTACTAACCGGATTGAATTTAAAGGTACAGGCCAGGATGATGGATTTAGCTATATCTTAGACAATATCGCTGTGAAATCTGAGACGTCACTGATTGTCAATAGTGACCTTGAGCAAGGTAAATTGGGTTGGCAATCAACCAATGATATTGCGGCCTATAGCCCAGTGAGTACTGATGAACCTAATAATACCCGTTATGGCGAACGAGTCAGTGAACTTGATGTTGATAAAAACACCACAATTTACCAGGACCTGCAAAACCGTTCTGAGGGAGAAGTGATTTCGCTGAGCTTTGATTTTGCCAATCGTCCCAATGCTTATTCAGCTGACAATGGTATGGATGTTTTCTGGAACGGCAAACTTGTATTCTCGACTTTTGGCGATGCCGAGAAATGGCAAAATAAAACACTAGAGCTGACAGCAAAAGCGGGCAGTAATCGAATTGAGTTTAAAGGAACTGGTTTGAATGATGGTATAGGCTATATTCTGGACAACGTTATTGCAAAATCTAAGCGCTCACGACAAGCCAATATTATTACCGAACAGGTGAAACAGGATAAAGCGGCGCAAAATGCGTTAAGCGATAAAGAAAAAGCAGAAAAAGATCGCCAACTGTTGGAACAGGAAAAAGAGAAACAACTGGCAGAAATTGCGAAATCGCAATCCCAGTTGGAATTAACGGATCAGGCAGCAGTTAGCCGAAATGGGCTGACACAGCGTAAGGCGATAGAAACAGAAGCGCAGGCGGAGACTGACAAACTGGTTTCCATGACGCAAGGTTTGGATGTGCTTGGTGACTATGCCAACTACAGCGGCCAATCAGGTGACCAGTGGCGTAATCAGTTTGCTTCCCAATTTTTGAACCGTACCCAGGACGAGCTGAATTACACCAAATTTATTACCCAAAAAAAATTAGCTAATGCTCAACGATCTATTACGGATAACCAACAACAAGTAAAAGAAGCGGTTAAGAAATCCGAGATTGGCGTAGCGCAAAGTGAGCAGCATCATGCCAGTGCAAAACAAGATATTGCAGAGGCTCAGAAGAAAGCAGAGTTAAGAAAAGAAGAAGCATTATTGCAGCAACAGCGGGCTAAAGAAGCGGAAAATGACGCAAATATCGCCTATCAGGGGGCGGAATATCGGGGTAAACGTGATATTGCTGCGGCTGAAAATAAAATTGCCCAGGTACAAGAAGATGTTAGAGGGGCAAAACAGGGCGATTCCAAACCTGATCGTACCGGTGCCGGTGGTAGTGGTTTGTCTGGTAATGCCTACGAATCGACAGGCGCGGGAGAAACCGGTAGCTATATTGATCCCGAATTAATACCGGAAGCTGAAAAAAGATTCTACAAGGGATTGACCGAAGAAGAGCTACAGGCGTTGGATGATGCTAAACAAGCGGTTGAGCGTCTACAGATAAATGCCAGTATCCGCGCGAAAAATACTGGCGTTTTAACTACTTCAAAGTTTGCCAAAGGACAATCTGACGATAGGGTGATACCAACGTCGAACAGTTCAGGTGAGCGAGTCAGAAGAGTGCCGCGGATTTCAGGCATTAATCTGAAATCGTTGGGGAATGATGTCAAGGTAGAACAGAAAGATTCTGCAATATTTGACAATGCAAAATTTAATGTATTGAAAGAGGGAAATAAGCTATTTATCAACCCTAATGTACGAACATTGGGGCGGAAAAGGCGACTTAGTAAAGCGCTGGTTGCTGTACGTGATATGTTCTATAAAACGATGAGCCATTTCGATGAAGAGCATATATTGCTGCTTGAGCAGGCGATAGCTGATTGGCAACAGCATAGCCCAAAGGAATTTGCTCTACGCACCAATCAGGTGAACTTAGTACGTTTTAAAATGGGCCGAATGATAGAGCACTTGCAGGCTCAGCGAGCTGAATCCGCTGGCGTCCTTGGGATCGCCGTGGCGCCTCGACATGCTGAACATCTTAAGCAGCGGGTCATATTTGATGGAACTGGACGTGTTGTCGGTTTAAAAAACGGTGTAACACAAAACGAAATTAATCATCTTATTGAGTGGAAAATTACACCGTTGACTCGAACGAACTCAACCGCTAAACGGGAAGCGCCTAAGACCGAGAGTGAAAGTTTGGTTGCTTTTATGAGCCGATTGGAAACCGCGAATATCCCGGAAGCGAGGCTTTTGATTGGACGGGCTAGAAGACTCTGGCTCACTGGACAAGTCACATCGAAGGAAACTATCAAGTTATTTGATGATGCTGCTAGCCAGTTACAGGCATATCCTGAGTTACATGCTTTGGTACTGTCATTACAGGCTGATGCTCACAGAGAAAAGTCAACTACCCAATATATTGACAACTTATTTGGCCGTCGTTTTGATTCTGAGTTGGCGCATACGTTGGTGAAAAACGCGTCACCGGATGCGAGAGCGACCTCCAGACGGATAGGTCAGTTTCTGGTGCAGGAGTTTGAGTCGTATATGCAAAGTACTCCGGGCTCACCTGTACTCGACGGACAGATTGCTATCAGAATGCAAGCTTTTGCCGAAAAAATTAAAAAGGATATTCGTCCTTGGTTCAGTCGGGTGCCTGAACTGACCGCATTCCTGCAAAAACCGACCTTTGATAACTTTAAGATCATGATGACCAAGGTGGATAGCGGCTTTGAAATGATCAAAATTCCGTTTCTGGCAGTAAAAATGTCGAACACTGATGGTATGGGGTTACATTTATCTCAATGGAAGGCGGAAGCGGATATTTTTTATCGGGATGAGATCTATAAGGCTCGTTCCACCAGTAGTAAATTAACGAATAGGGCGGATGTTACCTATAAAGTGAAATTAACTGAACAGCAAACCAATGATTATGGTATTGCACTGCCTTACCAGCCATCCGGTGATCAATATGAAGATTTCCTGTATGGCAGAAAGGTGGCGGCGGGCAGAGTACTGACGCCTGGACAGGAAACAACGCTTGAGCGTAACGCCTTGGCACAAGGGCATTCCGTGGTGACGGGGGCATCTGGATCAACTAATATCATGGTTCATCTCAATAACCATATTGCTAGTCAAGATCCCACTTTCTCGCCGGAGCAGGCATATCTTAATACTTTGGCGTTCCTGGTGTTTGATGGCGGTCATTCAGTTAATGAAAGTTTGGTGGTCTACAAAGCATTGCAGACGGCTGGTGATGAACGTCGGCAGGTACTGCAAAACTACACCGCCAGTTATACAGATCTGATGGATATCGCGGGAGATAAAGGGAAACTGTGGATAAATCAGGCATTAAATAGCGCATTTGAGAAAACCCAACATCTTTATCGAGAAAATACCCCTGAGAGAGAACAGAACGACTCTTCAGTGGAAGCATTACAGGCGTTATCGGGCAAAAATAGAGCGTCAGAGTCGGTATTAATTGAGAATGATGGTACTTCGCCACGGGAGAAAGACTCTTTAAACCCAGTGACCCGATTCTTTAACAACGAATTGTATGGTTTTAAAGAAGAGCGCCGCCATATCAGTGATGAGACGCAGACTATGCTTAATGATGCGGTTGCTAATGGCAGCTCAAGCAAAATCACCCTAAAAGGCGAAGGGGGACGTTTAACGGGATATTATCATCAAGGTGACATAAAACCAGATGATATCTCGACGGCAGCAGAGAAAAAAGTCGTGTTTTTCCTTCATGGTTCAGGTTTGTCCGCGGAAGAGCAAGCTCATGACATCCAAAGCCACTATCAAAATCAGGGCATTGATATACTGGCTGTCAACATGCGCGGCTATGGTGGTAGTGATGGTAGTCCCGGTGAGCAAGAGTTCTATCAGGATGCCCGGACGATGTTTCGCTATTTGGTGCAAGATCGCGGTATTAAGCCGGGTAATATTATCCTTCATGGTTATTCCGTTGGTGGGCCGGTGGCGGCAGATCTTGCTCGATATGCAGCGCAAAATAATCAAGCCGTGTCAGGTCTGTTACTCGACAGGCCAATATCGAGTATAACCAAAACCATAACCGCGCATGACGTACCAAACCCTGGTGGCATGATTGGGGCATTGGCAAAAGCGATGAACGGACAATTTTCAGTAGAAAAAAACCTCAAAGGTCTGCCGATCAATACGCCGATCATGCTGTTAACTGACAATCAAGGTTTAGGGCATGAAGGGGAAAAGCTGCGTGCAAGATTGACCGCTTCTGGTTATCGCGTATCGGGTGAACAAACCTTTTATGGTCATGTTGAGAGCGGTGCTTTAATGAGCCAATATACTGATAGGATTGTCTCTACGCTCTCCGATTTTCAAAATAAAAATCGGGATATGGTGAAGAACTCGTTGCAAAAGAGTGGCAATCATGGGACACGTTTTGATAGTCAGATCATTATTCAAATGGAAGATGACCCGATTGTAGCAAAAGCCGCGATCAATCTGGCGGGTAAACACCGGGAATCCAGCGTGGTGGTGAAATTTGATGCTGATGGCAAATATCATGTCATTTATGGTGATCCTGCCAGATTATCAGGCAAATTACGTTGGCAGATTGTTGGTCATGGCCGTGATGAATCGGCACAAAATAATACTCGTTTGAGTGGTTACAGTGCCGATGAATTGGCAATAAAACTAAAACAGTTCAGTCAGAACTTTAACCAAGCGGGTAAACCTGATCGTATCAGCATCGTGGGTTGTTCACTGATTAGTGATGATAAGCAGCACGGTTTTGCCTACCATTTTATTACCGCTTTAGATAAACAGGGTATCCGTAGTGAGGTTTCAGCGCGTCGTAGTACAGTGGCCGTTGATGCAACAGGTCGTAAATTTACCCGCGATAAAAATCATCAGTGGGTTAACAAGTTGGGCGATAACAAACTGGTGTTACGTTGGAATGAACAGGATGAACTAACGGCTACAACAGAAAAACTGCGTCGTGGTGTGGCTGAAAGCGATATCAACCTTGCCCGGGTGGGGTACACGGAAGCGGATTCAACAACCAAAGGGGCAATTGCGGATAACCATGATGTTTTCACCGTGCCAGGGAAGCGCAAAAACAGGGTTGAGCTCGGTTCAAATCCTCAATCGAAGCCGCTGAGTTACGCCGGGAATATACAGGTAAACGTGGGTGACGGTGAATTTACCGCGATCAACTGGGGAACCTCGAACGTCGGTATCAAAGTGGGTACGGGTGGTTTTAAATCACTGGCCTTTGGCGACAACAATGTGATGATTCACATCGGGGAGGGTGACAGTAAGCACAGCGTTAATCTGGGTGGTTATCAAGCATTTGAAGGGGCGCAGATGTTTATTGGCAACCGTAACGTCAGCTTCAACCAGGGTCGCAGCAATGACCTGATTGTCATGATGGATAAATCCCTCCCTACACCACCGTTGGTTAATCCATTTGATGGCGCTGCGCGTATTACCGGTGTACTGAAATCTATTGCTCATTCCGGCGAAGAGTGGGATTGGTTGGCGGTGCAAAATCAGCAGTGGACACTATCTGGTGCGAAAAAATTTGTGCGGGACATGTCTGGTTTAGACCAAACCAGTAGTGTGGATTACAAGACATTGGTTGATCTGGATTCGCAGCGCGAGCGCAGTAGCCGTGGTTTGAAAAGTGACACAGAAGCGGCATTGAATAAAAAATACCACCATTGGTTAAGTGGTCACGGCAAAAAGATTGATACCAGTAAAATGAGCCGTGCGGATAAATTTCGTCAGGCCAATGAGAAACTGGCTTTCAATTTTGCGGTAGGTGGTCAAGGGGCGGACATTCAGGTCACAACCGGTAGTTGGAACTTTATGTTCGGTGACCATATTCAATCGATTTTGGATACCAACCTGGGTTCGCTGTTTGGTCTGATGACGCAGCAATATTCAACAACGGGCCTGGCGAAAACAACATTTACTTACAATCTACAGGACTTACCGCGTCAGCTTAAAAACAAGCTACAGGGTCGGTTAGCCGGTGTGGATGCAGAGACCACGTTAGCGGATATTTTTTGTGTGGATTACACGCCGGAGGGACAGATTGTTGCCCGTACTGGTAAGCCGGTTGATGGCAAGGCGATTTTGCGAGAGATGTTGGAAGTGATTAAGCAGTTTGGTGGTGATCAACTAAGTGCCTTCACTGATCCGGATAAATTGATTAATGGTTTGAAACAGAACGCTGATATGAGTGCTGATGGTATTGAGTCATTTTTTGTCAGTCATGGGCTGAAAGAGAAAGCGCCTGATAAAAATCGGGAAAAGAGTATACCGGGTGCCATCAACAGTGGGGATAGTCAGGCTAATGACAAATCAGAGCGTGCTTTGGGCTTTAATTCGCTGAATTTGCCTAACCTGTTTGCGACGATATTCAGCAAAGATAAACAAAAAGAGATGAAGTCATTAGTGACCAATCTGAAAGAGAATCTCACGGCAGATCTGCTCAATATGGAGCAGAAAACGTTTGATTTCCTGCGTAACAGCGGTCATCTGCAAGGGGATAGCGATATCCATATCTCGTTAGGGAACTATAACTTCAACTGGGGCGGTGACGGTAAAGATCTCGGTGCTTATCTGGGCGATAACAACAACTTCTGGGGTGGTCGCGGAGATGATGTTTATTACTCCATCGGTACTTCCAACATCTTTACCGGTGGTGAAGGTGATGACTTGGGCGTTCTGATGGGACGTGAAAACTGGATGTTTGGTGGTAGTGGCGATGATACCGCAGTGGTAGCCGGACGCATTAACCATGTGTTCATGGGTGAGGGTAATGATCAGACATTTGTTTTTGGTGAAGGCGGCATTATTGATGCCGGTAATGGACAGGACTACGTTGTCACTTCTGGTAACTACAACCAGGTGGATACTGGAGAAGATCAAGATTATGCCGTGACCATCGGTAATAACAACCGGGTTGAGTTAGGTGAAGGCAATGACTTTAGCAGGGTGTTTGGTAATGACAACCGAATTGATGGCAACATGGGTAGCGATGTCATTAAACTGATGGGCTATCATGCGGTAATTAATGGCGGAGAAGGTGATGACCACCTGATAGCGGCCACAATTTCGAAGTTCAGCCAGTTTGATGGCGGCGAGGGTCAGGATCTACTGGTGTTGGGGGGATACCAGAACCACTTCCAAGGAGGGGCAGGAGTAGATAGCTTTGTGGTCAGTGGTAAGGTGATTGACAGTCAGGTTGATGATATTAATGCAGAAGATATGATTGCCTTTAACGATATTGACTGGCAAGACTTGTGGTTCCAGCGCAGTGGATATGATCTGGTTTTATCAGTGAATCGCCCTACTCAGGATAAAACTGCTCAGAGCCTGTTTGAATCGGTGGGTTCAGTCACCTTTAGTGATTACTTTAATGGTAACCGTGCCAAATTAGTGACACAGATGGAGCATAAGGATACATCAGGAGAGCGTGAATTTACGGCACTTTCCGACAATGCGGTTGATACCTTAATTCAGGCAATGAGCAGTTTTTCCCCAACAGCCGGTGATAACGGTTTTATCGAAGGGCTGGACAGCAAGGCGAAAGAGGCTATTACGACGGCGTGGGCAGACACCATAATTGGCAAGGGAAAATTTGCCTGATTTAACTTGCCATAAGGCTAAGCAATAACGGTAAAAATGGCTCACTGGATAGGTGGGCCATCGTAATCTCGCAAGGGTATTATCGCTAGCTTACCCTTTTCCGCCGCATGCTTACGAATCAAGTAGAAATTAAATAGTCTGAGCTCAGCAAAATACAGTACTCAGACCTTGATGAACGAGTGATTTAAATTGCCTGACTTTTGTAAATAATTCATAAAGCCGGGCTAGTTTTAATTGCCATATTTTTTGAATAAATATGAGTTGCAAAATAGTTTAATTTTAATCGTTACTTTATAAATGTTCTTTTAACTCGGATAGATATAATAAAGTAAGGTACCCATATACATGTATAAAACACAGCTCTAAAAAGTAAGAAGAGATAATTATAATCCAGTTTTATTTCATATACATAATGAGCCAATGATAAATCAGTTATTATAAATAATGAAGTAAAAACTAAAAGGATAATATAAAATAAAGGTGTTTTTTTCTTTTTTCTAAAGAAAAGAATAGATGTATAAAGTGCAACTCCAAAAATAATAGTAAAACAAATAAATTCAAATCCTATAAGGATACGTAATTCACCTAGAAAATCATAACCAAAGATCAAGGTTGTCATTGTTTTATATGAACTAAATAAAGAACTTAATATTACAAAGATAATATTTATTGCCGGAAAATAGAGAAACCCGCCAATTCTACTCAGTTCTTTCTCTTCACATGCTGCACAAAAATCTGATTCATGCAATACTGGGTTTTCACATTTAATACACTTCATAAAATTTCTCCAAATAGTCATCTCAATCCAAAGATTGATTATTAATTTACGTAAATCATACAGGTGATAATATATAAAACAATAACTTATTAGTCCGATAAACACCCCTATTAAATTACCTCTTAAATTGTATACTCGTCATCTTTCAAGTTGCCTCTTTGTTGGCTGCACTCACTCACCCCGGTCACATAGTTATCTATGCTCCCGGGGATTCGTTCCCTTGCCGTCGCGATCCATCTTGAAATCCATAGGGTATATAAATATAGCAAAACGGTTTGGATCACCAAATTCCGAGATGCGTCAATATTCAACATCGCACCCCGTAAATCAGCCCATTCCCGTACTTCTGCCGGCGTAAGGGAATCCAGCCCCTGCATTCTGGCTTTTTCCTGAATTTCTCCTATTCGTGCCTGAACCTTATCGTATTCCTGACAACAGAATGGCAACTGGCATCACCCCAGGGCGCGAGCATACTTTTTTACCCCCCCTTGAATGAACCGTAATTATATGATCTCATTCTCCTTATTTTTCTTTTTAATACTCGCCCATGAATCCGAACCAGACCCTGATTGAACATTTAACCGTTGTGAAAGAAACTCGTTCTGACATCAATCGTCAATACGAGC